>NZ_CP068547.1:3685000-3745241 GCF_016767215.1 Tamlana sp. s12 | reverse complement strand
CAAGGAGGGATTAAGGGAGGTGTTTTGATTTTCATCTAAAGAATAAGAGACGTTGTATTTACACTGTTTAATTAAGTTAGGTAATTTCTTTCTGTATTCGTGTCGAAGATTTTTAGAGGTTTAATTGTTGTTTAAATGACGATACTAACAAACTTTTCGCAGACACACCCCCTTAGTACCCTCTTTCTAGAGGGGAAACTCAAGCACAACAGTTTCCCTCCTAAGAAGGAGGGATTAAGGGAGGTGTTCAATACTTTCCATCCATATACAATCAAGTAGGTTTTAATTTTCACTATTTTTGCAGCACTATGGCAACAGGAAAAAAAGACATACGCGCACTAACTAAGGAGCAACTTAGAGAATTCTTCGTAAAAGAAGGTGATAAAGCTTTTCGTGGCAATCAAGTTTACGAGTGGCTTTGGCAAAAATCGGCACATACTTTTGATGATATGACCAATATCTCAAAAGAAACACGACAAATGCTTGAAGATAATTTCGTTATTAATCATATCGAAGTAGATACCCTGCAACGCAGTAATGATGGTACGGTTAAAAATGCCGTTCGCCTTCATGATGGCTTAATTGTTGAGTCCGTTTTAATTCCTACCGCAACCCGAACAACTGCTTGTGTTTCTAGTCAAGTGGGCTGCAGTTTAGATTGTAAATTCTGTGCCACTGCACGTTTAAAACGCATGCGAAATCTTAACCCCGATGAAATTTACGATCAGGTAGTGGCTATCGATAACGAAAGCCGATTATATCATAACCGCCCCTTAAGTAACATCGTTTTTATGGGTATGGGGGAGCCGCTCATGAATTATAATAACGTGATTAAAGCCATCGATAAAATAACTTCGGAAGAAGGTTTAGGTATGTCTCCAAAACGTATCACCGTGTCTACTTCGGGCGTGCCAAAAATGATTAAAAAAATGGCCGATGATGAAGTGAAGTTTAATTTAGCCGTATCCCTGCATTCGGCAATCGATGAGGTAAGAACATCTATTATGCCTTTTAATGAAACCTTTCCATTACAAGATTTGCGCGAAGCTTTAGAATATTGGTACTTAAAAACAAAACGTAAAATAAGCTACGAATATGTGGTTTGGAGGGGGATTAATGATACCCAAAAAGATATTGATGCCTTCGTTAAGTTTTGTAAATATGTGCCTTGTAAAGTAAATATTATAGAGTACAATCCTATTGACGATGGCGAATTTCAGCAGGCTAGTAACGAAGCTCTAGAAAATTATATTTCTACCTTAGAAAAAAATAGAATTGTTGTGAATGTACGTCGCAGTCGTGGTAAGGATATCGACGCTGCATGCGGACAATTAGCTAATAAATCTTAAAATATTATTTTCAATCCTTATATTTGAATATTCATAATCGCATCGTTTGAAAATAGTAGAGCAAATTAAACAGCCCATAGCCTTTGAAATGGATCTTTTTGAACAAAAGTTCCTATTATCAATGTCTAGTAAAGTGGCTTTACTTAACCGAATTACCACCTATATTGTAAATCGAAAAGGGAAGCAAATGCGTCCCATGTTTGTGTTTTTAGTGGCTAAAATGGTCTCTAACGATGAGGTTAACGAGCGCACCTACCGCGGAGCTTCGGTTATAGAGCTTATACACACCGCAACTTTGGTTCATGATGATGTGGTTGACGATAGTAACCGTCGTCGCGGATTCTTCTCTGTAAATGCCCTTTGGAAAAATAAGATTGCCGTTTTAATTGGTGACTTTTTGCTATCAAAAGGTTTGTTGTTGTCTATTGATAACAATGACTTCGATTTACTTAAAATCATTTCCATCGCTGTTCGAGAGATGAGCGAAGGTGAACTGCTTCAAATTGAAAAGGCTAGAAAACTAGATATTACCGAAGACATTTATTACGAAATTATTCGTCAGAAAACCGCAACTTTAATTGCTGCTTGCTGTAGTTTGGGAGCTGCTTCGGTAAAACCAGAATCTACCCATGTAGAAACCATGCGTAAATTTGGAGAGCTTATTGGTATGGCCTTTCAAATTAAAGATGATTTGTTTGATTATGGAGATACTAAAATTGGAAAACCGACTGGTATCGATATTAAGGAGCAAAAAATGACGCTACCTTTGATTTATGTTCTTAATCAAGCTTCCAAAGAAGATAAAAAATGGTTGATCAACTCCATTAAAAATCATAATAAAGACACAAAACGTGTTAAAGAGGTGATTGCTTTTGTGAAAAATAATGGTGGTTTAGATTACGCCGTTGAAAAAATGAAACAATTTCAATCTGAAGCACTTCAGATTTTAAATACCTACCCAAGCTCGAAATATAAAAACTCCTTAGAGCTTATGGTCAATTATGTGATTGATAGGAAGAAGTAACATTAAATTATCGTTTTACTAAAAGAAAACGTAACTTCATAGTTGATCCGTTGTGGAAGCTCACATCTAATTTTATAATCAAAGTATGAAAACAAAGTTTGTTATTTTAATCAATAGAATTCAAGAACATTTATGGTTTAGGCCTTTTGTTTTCTGTTTATTATCGGTCGCAGCGGCACTTTTTGCACATCAAGCCGATGAAACTTCGCTTAACGAACTGGTTCCCCAAATTAAAACAGAATCGATTGAAGATCTCTTGGATATATTATCAGCGAGTATGTTGGTAATCGCCATCTTTGCGGTAGGTTCTATGCTGTCGGCATATTCAGCTGCAGGTAGGACGGCAACACCACGTTCGTTTAAAATTATCATTACCGATGATGTGTCCCAATATGCGCTTTCAACATTTATAGGTGCCTTTATATTCAGTATTGTAGCAACCGTAGCATTGAGCAATGGCTATTATAATAAAGCAGGAAAGTTTATTCTGTTCGTCATTACCTTGATATTTTTCACGGCAGTGATTCTCATTTTTTTAAGGTGGGTAGACCGCATTTCAAGATTGGGTAGGTTAGAGCATACTATTTTGCAAGTTGAAAAAGTGGCGGAGAAATCAATATCCAAGTACATTAAAAATCCGCTACGGAATGCCTTACCTATTGTTGGAGAATTTATAGGAGGACAAGCCATATTGGCACATAAAACGGGCTATGTTCAAAATATAAATATGGAGGCTTTACAAGAGTTGGCAGAATCTTTAGATTTGAAAATGAGATTGAATTGCCTGCCAGGAAAATTTGTAAATGAAAATTTTGAGATCGTTCATATACGTTCAACCGGCGATTCAGAAATAACTCAGGAGGTTGAAAAGAAAATAAATCAAACCATTGAAATTGGTCATACAAGATTGTTTGATGAAGATCCCCGATTCGGACTCATAACATTAACAGAAATAGCAAGTAGGGCCTTGTCTCCGGGTATTAATGATCCGGGAACCGCTATTCAGATTATTGGTTGTCATGAGAAGCTCTTTTATTTATGGAACAATCCTGAGAAAACAGAAAATGACCTGTTATACGATCGTTTGGAAATTCCTCAAATAGAAATGTGTGACTTTTTTGATGATGCTTTTAAGCCAATTTCTAGAGATGGTGCTGGTTTTATGGAAGTGATGCTACGCCTACAAAAGGCATTTTGTGCCTTAGAAAAGATAAATCATAATGCTATAAAAACGGCCTCAAAGCAACATTCTGAATATGCTTTTAAAAGAGCTCAAATCGCCATGGATATGGAAGAAGACCTCGAAATTTTAGAAAAAGCATCTTTGTTCAGAAAATAGGTTTTTCAGTTGAGTTGTTCTTATATACTAACACATCTCGATTTTTATTTATTGTTGCTGTTGGTTAGGGATGTTTTGAAGACTTTGTCTGTAACTGTTTCGATTCTTTATGTGTTCCCCTTCATTATGGTGGTAAAGGTTTGGATTAAGCATACTTTTTGTCGTGTTAATTTCAACCTTAACGAATAAGTCTTCTTCGGCTTGACCGGTATAAACACCTTTAACCGGGGTGCAATCTTTAAAATTTCGGCCTACAGCCAGTCTTACGTGATATTGATTAGCAATCACGTTGTTTGTTGGGTCTAAACCTAACCAGCCGTAAAATGGAATATAAACTTCTACCCAAGCATGTGTAGCCCCTTCACCACGAGAACCGGCTTGATTCGGACAAATATAACCGCTAACATAACGTGCTGGAATGCCCAACATTCTTACCATTTGAATTAATAATATTGAAAAATCTTGACATACGCCAGCCTTTAAAGCCCATACATCATTTAGATTTGAATCTACATTGGTTATACCTTGAATATATTTAAAGTTGTTGTAAATGTAGTTACACAGGCTCATTGTGGCCTTAAAAGGGGAGGTGCTCAATAGTTTTTCGTCGTTAATAAGATTTGAAATTACACTTGTACCATCGAAGGGTTTATGGTTTAAGAAATCCATAAAAGACGGGTTGTATTGCAACTGTTTATAGGTGTCCCATTGTTGTTCTAAAGGTGCTTGATCTTCTGGTAGGGTGCGCTCAAAGGTAACAGCCTCAATTTCCGAAATGATCGAAAGTTGATTATGAGGTTCAATAATCATAAAAGTAGCCACCGTATTCCCGAAGAAGTCTTTTCGTGTTTCAATTTTAGGATTATTAGTAATGCTTAATGTATGCGAGGGAATGTTTTGGTATTCGTCTTGAATAGGGTGTAACATCATTTGACTTGCAGCATCGTAAACCAGATCACTATAATTATATTCCGTAATATGTTTGATATAAAATGTTGGCATAAGTCTAATTAATTAATTTCAGAAAAATAGATGGTGTTAATATTAATTGAAATATCTCTAATGTCCTTTTTAATTTGTGTTATGAAATTATCAAGACCTTGATTGTTAATGCTTTCAATTGTCGTGTATTTGATGGTGCTCTCTAATTTTCCTAATGAAAATTCGATATAGTTTTTATCTAATTGGCCACCTTCAATAAGTTTTCCAACGCTAAGGTTTAATTTGTTAACGCAATAATATAGCGATCTAGGAAAAAGCTTTTCTTGAAAAACCATCGATATAATATGATCTTCTTTAAAGGCCGATTTATATTTTTTAAGATATAATTGATAGCCTCCCATAGAGAGTAGTAAGTTTTTCCAATAGAAACTCTGCTCCAGTTTATCGGTGGTTTTGGAGATTTCGGTCAATTTTATGGCTGTAAAATCGGAAACTAAAATCATCCGTTCTAAGTACTTTCCTAGATTTAAAAAATAATATGGCGCCCCGCGTTCTTGAGTGATATCCATAGTACCATAAAACATTAAGTGAAAATTCCTTAAGTTGTCTATAAATTCAATAGGGTCTTCGGTATTCAGTTTTTTGCGCAGGTTTTTTTTGGTTAGAAAAAGGTAGTAGTTATTTAAACAAATCCATAATTCTCTAGAAATATGTTCTTGAACACCTCTGGCATTTTCTCTAGCTCTGGTAACAATATTTAAAATAGAATTAGGGTTTTCTGTATTAAAAACCATAAAATCTAGGCACTCAACAGTGTTTTCTGTATAAAAGGTGTTATTAAAATCGGTGTAGTTTTTTATAATGGGTGTCCACGGAAAAAGCTCTGGTGAGTCTTGGTTTGCATAAAAATTGACTTTAAGCAAACTCAATATGCCATGGCCTCGCTCCATATAACGTTCTAACCAAATTAAATTATTTGCAACTCTACTAAGCATATTTTATTTTTTAATTATTGAATAACCCAGGTGTCTTTACTACCACCACCTTGCGAGCTGTTTACCACCAACGAACCTTCTTTTAAGGCTACACGGGTTAAGCCACCTGGTGTAATATCGATACCATCGGTACCCGTTAAAGCAAAAGGTCTTAAATCGATACACCTTGGCGATAAAACCCCATTAATACAGCATGGTGCCGTAGATAAACTAAGGATAGGTTGAGCTATAAAGTTTTCAGGTTTTTTGTCTACCGTAGCTAAGTAATCGGCAATATCTTCATCCGAAGCTTCGTGGCCCATTAGCATACCGTAACCACCGCTACCATCGGTCTTTTTCAAAACCATTTTCTTTATGTTTTCAACCACATATTTATAGTCTTCAGGATTGGCAAGTTGGTATGTTTTAATGTTGTTTAAAATAGGTTCTTCATTTAAGTAATACCGAATCATATCTGGTACATAAATGTAAATGGCTTTATCGTCGGCAATCCCAGTTCCTGGAGCGTTTACAATATTGACATTACCTTTTCTATAGGCTGCCATGATACCAGCAACACCTAAGGCGCTCGATGCATTAAACTCTAAGGGATCTAGAAAATCATCATCTACACGACGGTAAATCACATCAACACGTTTTAATCCACTGGTCGTTTTCATATACACGACATGATCCTGAACAACCAGGTCGCTGCCTTCAACTAGCTCAATACCCATAAGTCTAGCTAAAGTGGTATGCTCATAATAGGCAGAATTATAAATGCCAGGTGTTAAAAGCACGACATTCGGATTACTCTGGTAGGATAACTCCTTAAGTTTTCGATATAATAAATTCGGATAGTCTGATACTGGCCTGATATTATTTTTAGGTAAAATTCCAGGAAATATACGTTTAGAAATTTCTCTGTTTTCAAGCATATAACTGACACCTGAAGGCGTTCTTAAATTATCTTCAAGAACATAAAATTCACCATCACTATTACGAATTAAATCCACCCCCGCAATATGTACATAAATATCATGAGGCACATGAACGCCTTTCATTTCACGAAGAAAGTATGGGCAGGAGTATATTAATTCGGCCGGAATAATGCCATCTTTAATAATAAACTGGTCGTGATAAATGTCTTTAATAAATAAATTAAGAGCCTTTAAACGTTGCTTAATACCTTTGTCGATATGATCCCATTCTGATGCGGTGATAATTCTAGGCACAATATCAAAAGGAAATATTTTTTCAACCCCCTCCTTGTTATTGTAGACGGTAAAAGTCACGCCCTGACTCATAAATAACTGTCTGGAAAGTTCTTCTTTTTTATATAAGACCTTAGTTGACGTATTTCGTAAGTAATCGTTGATAATTTCGTACTGCGAACGAATGTTAGAATTGTCGCTGTACATTTCATCCCAAGTGTTAGGAAGTAATTGGTATGAAGAAAATAATTGTTTATTCGTCATTAGCTTCACTTTTTTTAAAGATAGTTAATTTTGAATTAAATTCAATGAATTGTCGTGTTAACAAATAATTAATCATGAAATCTTAAAAAATGATAAATATTTTATTGTAAACACTGAATTTTGAGTGGTAATTTTGTTATTTATTCATTTATTAAGGGCTAATTCGAGGAATATAAGCGTATTATGAATGAAGCTGGTTTAAAGTTAATTTTACGAGTAGAATTCTTTAATTTTGTGTGAAAATATTATAACTGCATTTTGATATCACCATCTTCTATAGATCAAATTTTTGAAACCGCCCGTGTTGAGGAGGTTATTGGCGATTTTGTACAATTAAAAAAAGCCGGGAGTAACTATAAAGGCTTGAGTCCTTTTAGCGACGAGCGCTCTCCTAGTTTTATGGTATCGCCGGTGAAGCAGATTTGGAAGGATTTCTCAACTGGTAAAGGCGGAACAGCTGTGTCTTTTTTAATGGAGCATGAGCATTTCACCTATCCTGAGGCTTTAAGGTACTTAGCAAAAAAGTATAATATTGAAATTGAAGAAACGGTTCAGTCCGACGAGCAAAAGGAAAAAGCAAACGAAAAAGAAAGTTTGTATTTGGTAAGTGAGTTTGCTAGTAATTATTTTAAAAATATTCTTCATAAAACCGATCAAGGGAAATCTATAGGATTGAGCTATTTTAAGGAGCGTGGATTTACTGAAGAGACTATAGATAAGTTCGACTTAGGTTACTCATTAAATGAATGGCAGGCCTTTACCGATGAAGCTCTAAAAAAAGGCTATAACATCGATTATTTAGCTAAAACCGGACTCACTATTGTAAAGGAAGATAAGCGTTTTGACCGTTTTAAAGGCCGCGTCATGTTTCCTATAAAAAGCATGAGTGGTCGTGTTTTAGGTTTTGGAGGTAGAATTTTAATTACCGATAAAAAGGCCGCTAAATACGTGAATTCTCCCGAGAGTGAGATTTACTATAAAAGTAAGGTGTTATACGGGATTCATCTGGCTAAGCAAAGTATCGCCAAGGAAGATAATTGCTATTTAGTTGAAGGTTATACCGATGTGATTCAGTTTCATCAAACAGGAATCCATAATGTGGTGTCTTCCTCAGGGACGGCATTAACCTCCGAGCAAATTCGTTTGATTAATAGGTTAACCAAAAACATCACCGTACTTTTTGATGGTGATGCTGCAGGGATCCGTGCCTCTCTTCGTGGAATTGACTTAATTCTTGAGCAAGGTATGAATGTTAGGGTTTGTACGTTTCCAGAAGGGGAAGATCCAGACAGCTTTGCTAAACAAAATACCTTAGAAGAATTATCGGATTACTTAAATAGTAATGCGAAAGATTTTATACAATTTAAGGCTTCAGTATTGTTTGAGGAGTCTAAAAATGATCCGATTAAAAAGGCAGAAACGGTTAGAGATATCGTTAATAGTATTTCTAAGATTCCCGATCGTATAAAAAAGGAAATTTACATTCAGGAGTGTGCTAAAATCATGGACATTAGTGAAGCCGTGTTGTTTTCAACTTTAGCCCAGATTAATAAAAAGGATAATCAAGACGTAAATAAAAGAGATCAACCAGAGCAACAAGCTTTTGAAGTAATAAAAAACCAAGAGCCTCCGAAAAAAGTTGACGTTCAGTATATTTTAGAACGAAAAATAATTGAGCTTTTATTGCTCTATGGTGATAAAACCAAAGATTTTGAAGATTTAGTTCTTAAGGAATCCGAGAGTGGTGAGTTAGAATTAGAACCTGTTATTCAGCAAGCTAAAGTGTTCGAAAAAATATTTTTAGACCTGCAAGATGATGAGATGGAATTTAGTAATCCGCAGTTTAAATTGATTTACTACACGATTATTGAAAGGTTGAACCAAGAGGCTGAATTCGATTTGAAATCCTTTGTAAATTCTGTCGATCAAGACATGGCTAATGAAATCACTTCTATTTTAATGGAGGATGAACGCTATACGCTTGACAACTGGAATCGCATGGATATTTTTCCTAAAGAAAAGGAAACCACTATAGCTCAAATTGTAAGTGAAACGATATTGAGTTTGCGATGTTTCCTAATTGATCAAAAAGTAAAAGGTTTCCAACAGGAAACCCTACAAAATAAAATAGACACGAATAGAAATATACTTGAAGAAGTAAAAGACTATTCGAGTCTAAAAATGTTATTGTCAAGAAAACTTAACCGCGTTTTATAATTGCTGAGTCAGTTTTGCTTGATTAACTAAATCAACTAAGTTAGTAACTTTTAATTTACGCATTAAACGTGCTTTGTAAGTACTAACTGTTTTTTCGTTAATATCTAATTCCTTTGAAATTTCTTTGTTTTTCTTACCAATAGTTAGAAGTTTTAAAACTTCAGATTCTCTGGTAGAAAGTTTTTTGTAAAAGGCTCCTCCTTTATTTACTCGAGAACCAAAAGCTAACTGTTGGGTTAAGTCATTGCTTAAGTAAATACCACCATCAGCTACCTTTAAGATGGCCTCATTAATGGTAATAACATTAACCGATTTATTTAAGTATCCAGCAGCTCCAGCTTTAATGGCGTTTATGGCATAAACTTCTTCTGGCTGAGCACTAAAAATAATCGTTTTAATGTCTGGGTAGTCATTTTTTAAATAACGTAATACTGTTAATCCATTAAGTTTTGGAAAATCAGTTTCCGTTAGAATAATGTCTACTGGGTTCTTCTTTACAAATTCTAAGATGGCATCGCCATCGTCTACGCTACCAACAATATTAATGTTAGGAGATGCCGAGAAAAGTACTTCGAGTCCCTTTCTTGTAATCGGGTGATTGTCTGCTATTAATAAATTTATCATAATTTTAAGAGAGCTTCGTTTTAAGTAACAGATTAGAGAGCGCGTTACTTTGAGAGATAAAGCCTACTGCAAAAGTAATGATTTTATACATTAATTGCAATTCTTATGACAAATTTGTAGGTATTTTACAGATTGGTATAGGAATCATTTTGTGTTTATTGGCATTGTTGAAACGTTTGTAAATGTTAAATACCTCTTGTTCTCTGTCGGAAAAGTCGCTAGAAACCTTGCCTTCGGCATCCATTTGCATGGCCCATTCTAATTCTGGGTAGCTGGCTCCAATTTGATCTTCATCACTTCTTGCATCACCAAATAATCCGTCACTTGGGGTGGCATTTAATATAGATTCAGGAACATTTAAGGCTTTTCCAAGTTCGTAAACTTCCGATTTTAGTAAATCGGCAATCGGACTCAAATCAACACCACCATCACCATACTTCGTATAAAAGCCAACACCAAAATCTTCCACTTTGTTCCCAGTTCCTGCAACAAGAAGCTTGTAGAGGCCTGCGTAGTAATAAAGTGTTGTCATACGTAATCTCGCTCGCGTATTGGCTAAAGCCATATCTATAGTTGCTTGATCGCCATCAAAAAATACTTCTGTCTTAAATTCTTCAAATACAGGCGTTAAATCTGTTCTGGTTTCGCTAACATTATCAAAACGCTCTTTGAGTTGTGCAATGTGTTCTTGGGCTCTAGACACATGACTTTCTGCTTGGTGTATTGGCATTTCAATACATAATACATTAAGTCCTGTTTTGGCGCATAAAGTCGAGGTGACTGCAGAGTCGATGCCTCCAGAAATCCCTATTACAAAACCATTTACTCCAGCTTTAGTAGCATAATCTTTTAGCCAATTTACGATGTGATCAATTACTTTTTCTGTTTGCATTTTAAATGAATTTAAGTCAAAGAATAGTACCTTTGCAAACAAAAATAACCCAAACACTTAATTAATAAAAATTTATGGCCTTTAAGTTTTTAATGAAATTATTGCTTGTGTTTGTTTTAGCAACAGTGGTTTCTTGTAAGACTGAAAATGCTTTAGAGCACAGCATCGCTAAAATAAATACCGATATACAAGTAGAGCGCTTTGATAGGTTATTTGCAGAAACCACTCCGGAAAATTTAGGACAGCTAAAACAGGACTATCCGTTTATGTTTTCAAATAAATATCCAGATGCCTTTTGGTTGGAGAAGAAAGAGGATTCATTACAGGTAGAATTGTTTGGTGAAGTCAATCAAACTTTTACTAGTTTTGATCCTGTCGAATTCGAAATCGAATCTCTGTTTAATCATTTAAAATATTACTTTCCAGAATTTAAGGCCCCAAGAGTCATTACGGTTACCAACGATGTGGATTATAGAAACCGTGTTATTGTTACCGATACCATCGCTGTTATTGCACTCGATGCTTACCTAGGTCGTGATCATAAATATTATGGTAGTATTCCCATGTATTTGAGGGAACAACTTGATAAAAAACAAATTGTTGTTGATATGGCTACGGCCTACTCCGAGAAGCTTATCTTTCAGCCTAAGCGTAAGTCTTTTTTAGATGAAATGATTTACTTTGGAAAACAGCTCTACTTTAAAGATGTCATACTTCCTTTTAAAACTGAGGCCGAACGTATAGGGTATACAGAAGCGCAATTGGATTGGGCTACAGTTAACGAAGCTTATATTTGGCGTTATTTTGTAGAGCGTGAACTCCTATTTAGTACCGATTCAAAGCTTCCAAGCCGTTTTATAAATCCAGCACCGTTTTCTAAGTTTTATCTTGCCGAAATTGATGCAGATTCTCCAGGACAGATTGGTCAGTACATAGGCTGGCAAATTGTTAGTGCTTATATGAAAAATAATAAGGTGTCTTTTAAAGACATGCTCCAAAAAAGTAGTGAAGAAATTTTTAATAACTCAAAGTTTAAACCACGTAAATAATGGCCAATACACATAAATCTAGAATAGAACTTAATGTAGAGCTTGATGAAAATCGAATTCCTGAAACCCTGCACTGGACAGCAGAAGATGGAGGCATTACTAATGAAGAAGCTAAAGCTATGATGCTTGCTGTTTGGGATGCAAAGGCTAAGGAAGCCCTACGCATTGACTTGTGGACAAAAGATATGCCTGTTGATGATATGAAAGTGTTTTTTCATCAAACTTTGGTATCTATGAGTGATACGTTTTATCGTGCGACACAGGATGAAAAAATGAGTGCCACCATGAAGGATTTCTGTGACTATTTTGCAGAAAAGCTGGAGCTGAAGAAAAGTTAATCTTTATTGGTTTTTCATTCAGAAGCGTTGTTGGCGTCTTGAATTTCTTTTTCTAGATGATCTAAATAGAGTATGCCGCTTAAGTGGTCTATTTCATGCTGAAAGATTACCGCAGTAAATTTTTCTACAGTTTCTTTCTTATGTTCGTTATCCATAGTGTCGTATTCAATGTCTATTTGGTTGGAGCGACAGTTTAAAACGTCACTACGGTTTGGAATGGATAAACAGCCCTCTTTTACGGTTTGTTTTCTCTTCGAATAACGTGTTATTTTAGGATTTAAGTAGACCTCAAATGGAATATTCTCTTTATCAAAACGCTGTACCCAAATAATTTGTTTTAAGACCCCAACTTGCGGTGCTGCGATACCAACGCCTAAAGACATACTATCGCGAACAGTAGCATAAAGTCTGCTTACAAAATGTTTAATTACGGGATCTGTCGGATCTGCTTTTATAGCTTTACTTTTAGTTCGAAGTAGTACAGAATCTTGTTTATTGGTGATTTTGTAAACACGCATAGGGGTTAAGCTATCCGCACTCATAATGAGTTTTGTTTCTTCTTCAGAGAAGGAGTGTGAAGATGTACAACTCACAGCTAGAAATGCAACTAGTAGGATAAAGGATAAATACTTCATTAAATATGGAATAAGCTAAGTGTTGTTTGTATCCAATTTAGTGAAAATAAATGACTTGTGAATATAAATTTATTAGGTGTCTTTCCGTTAAGAATGCTTAAAGTAACTATGCTGCCTAAGTAAAATTTACCACTCGTTAATGCGGTTAGAGTCTAATTTCACAAAAATGAAAATCAATATGGTAAAGGCCCACAGACCAGATCCTCCATAACTAAACATAGGCAAAGGAATACCAATGGTTGGAATTAAGCCCATCACCATACCAATATTAATCATGAAATGGATAAAAACGATGCCGGCAACACTGTATCCATAAATTCTACTAAACTGTGATTTTTGTAATTCAGCTAAATGAAGAATTCTTAATAATAACAGCAGAAAAGTAAGCACAACCATACTACTCCCTATAAAACCCCATTCTTCACCTACGGTGCTAAAAATGTAGTCTGTATGCTGTTCTGGAACAAACTTTCCTGTAGTTCGTGTACCTTGCATAAAACCTTTTCCCCATAGGCCACCTGAACTTATGGCTTTTTCAGATTCGTTAAGGTTGTATGCAAACGTATGTTTCATTCTTTCAAGCTTTATAGGGTCTTTTTCAAGACGTAGCCATAAGCTTATTCTGTCTTTTTGATGGGGTTGTAATACGTTGTTATAGAATATTTTGATACTAAAAGATATCGCGATTGCACCAATCAACATTAAAATTAAGTGGTGAATTCTAAATTTCTTTTTGTTAAAAAAATAAATAGCTATAGTGACTACTGTAGCCAATATTGAAGTGATAACGGCCCCAAATTTTAGTGATAAAATGGTTATTAAAATGAGTGAAACCGCAATGTTTAAATAAAATTTTGGCAACCCTTCTCGATATAAAACAAAGAAGAAAGCACCATATACAATGGTACTTCCTGTATCATTTTGAAGTAATACTAATACGGCAGGTGTTGCGATAATAGCAAAAACCTTTAGTTGATCTTTAAAGAAAGACATATTGGTGTTAAGGTCGCTTACATATTTCGCTACGGCCAATGCGGTAGCAGCTTTAGCGAATTCACTGGGTTGCAAAGTAAAACTTCCAATTCTATACCAAGAGGTAGCTCCGTTTACATTTTTTCCAAAAATAAAGAGGCCTACCAACGAGAGCATGGATATGATATAAATCACGCTTGCAAAACGTTCATAGAACTTGGCATCAATTGCTAAAATAAAAACAATCATGACAAGGGTAAAGGCTATGAAAGCAAGTTGCTTACCGTAAGGTTGGGAGAAATCAAAATAATTTACTTCGGTGCCTACATGGGATGCAGATAGTATATTTAGCCACCCAAAACCAGCTAATAAAAGAAATAGTAAAATTGTAATCCAATCGAATTTAAAATATCTATTTGTCTCCCTTACCATCCTTTTTCGTATTATCTAGTGCATCTACTTTAGCCTTCAGTTTGTGGTATTCTTCATCTGAAACAACCTGGAATGCAGAGTGACCGTTTATTCCAAAAGGTTTTCCCGAATAAGGTTTTGCATATTCTGCTTCTAAACTGTGTTTAAGTAGCCAGGTTTCTAAATCTGTTCTTGTGATGTAGCCTTTAATATGTTTTTCAATCATTAAACTGGCAATTTTTCCAGCATATCGACTTCCCCAATAACCATTTTCAACAAACACAGCTATAGCAATTTTCGGATCGTCTTTTGGTGCAAAAGCAAGAAAAATGGAATGATCGGTGAGCTGCATTTTCACGCCATCTACTTTGGTGAAATTTTCTACAGTACCTGTTTTACCACAAATATCAATGTCCTTCACTTGTAACGCAGCAGCCGTACCTCTTCTGTATACTTGTAACATGCCTTCAATTACTGGCTCGAAATGTTGCTTATCAATAGTCGTGTGTTTAGGCACAGTAAATTGATCAGGTAACGTTTCGTTTTCTATTTTTTTAATGATATGTGGGGTATAAAAGTGTCCGCGATTAGCAATCGCAGCGGCCATATTAGCCAATTGTATAGGAGTCGTAGCAACTTCACCCTGTCCGATAGCATTGGAAACCGTATATGAAGAATAAAACGATTTAGGATAGGCGTATTTATAGTATTCACGGTCCGGAATTCTTCCTTTTTGACCAACAAATAAATCGTTATTTAAGTATTCTCCTAGTCCAAAACTTTTAGCATGTTCGGCCCAAACATCTATACCTTTGGAGGCATTACCATTTTTGTCTAATATTTTACGATAAACCGTAGCGAAATAGGCATTACAAGAGTGTTGTATACCTGAAATTAAATTATTCCTGGTGCCATATGCACAGTGGCATTTCATGAAGCTTCCTCCATAATGATAACCACGATAACATGTAACGATATCTGGAGGCGACATTACCCCTTCTTGTAAAGAAATTAAAGCGTTCATCAGTTTAAAAGGTGATCCCGGAGAGTAAACACCTTGTAAACTTCTATTGAAAAGCGGTTTGGCTATAGAGTCATTGTAGAGTTTGGTGAAGTTTTTTGAGCGGTCTCTTCCAACTAAAATATTGGGGTCGTAAGTAGGTGCTGCTACCATGGCTAGAATTTCTCCAGATGCAGGTTCAATGGCAATAACCCCTCCACGTTTGTTTGTCATTAAGATCTCACCATAGGCTTGCAAGTCGGCATCAATAGTAATCGTGATGTCTTTTCCTGGTTCAGGGATGGTGTCGTATTGTCCGTCCTTGTATGGGCCAATATTTCTGTTAAATCGGTCTTTTTGGATGAATTTGATGCCTTTAACACCACGGAGGGTTTTTTCGTAAGAGGCCTCAACACCTTGCTTACCTATTAAATCACCCATTTTGTAGTAAGGCTGTTTCTCTATAATACGATTGTTTACTTCTCCAAGATCGCCTAAAACATTAGCGCCTATAGTGGTTTCATAACTTCTTAAAGACCTTTTTTGAATATAAAATCCATGAAATTTCCGCATCTTTTCTTGTAAAACAGCGTAATCTTCTTTGGATAAATGCGATACAAAAACCGAAGGAAGCCTTGGTGAATAGTGTTTGGCTTTGTTAAATTGTTTTAGAAAACGCTCTTTGTCTATTTTTAATAAGGAGCAGAATTCTAAAGTATCTAAAGGTTCTACTTCACGAGGAATGACCATCACATCATAAGACGGTTGGTTGGCAACAAGGAGTTTGCCGTTTCTGTCAAATACAAAGCCTCGTTTGGGGTAGTCGTAAACTTTCCTAATCGCATTATCTTCAAATAGACTGTGAGAACCTGCACTATAAATTTGTAGGTAAAAAAGTCTAGATATAAAGATTAGGGCAACTACAATTATGGTGATAAATAATAAAAATTGTCTCATTTAATTTTCCGACTAAAAATAATGGTCATTAAAACGCCTAATAAAATAGTAAATATACTTGAGTATAACGTTTTTTCTAGGATTAAAATTATTTTTGAAAAACTAAAAACCTCCAATAAAAATAAAATAAAATGATGAGTTACCGTCAATAAGGAAAAATAAGTTAGCTTGGAACCAAACTCTACTGTGTTAAATTTAATGATTTGATGTTCAAACATACTTCCGAAAGCAAATTTCAAAAATAACGGTCTTGCGTATGCTACAAAAACCGATGCTCCAGCATGAATACCTCCTGAATCTAGAAAAATATCCAATATCAATCCTAGCAAAAAACTTAATATGATTATAGCTAAACGGTTATTTTTTATAGGGAACAAGGCAATGAAAAGGATGTATAGGTAAGGGTTTATATATCCTAAAAAATTAATATGATTTAATATTAAAACCTGTAAAACGATTAGAACGATAAAACGGACGGTATGAACGGATAAAATACTATTCATCTGCACTGTCGTTTAAAAGGTTTTTAATTTCTTTAGATCCTAAATTTTCGATAATATAAACATGTTCAAGATTGGTCATATCATTAAATAACTTAATCCTAATTTCAAAGTAATTTTCGGCACGGTCTAAATTAAAATCGTTTACGGTACCAATAGGAACACCTTTAGGAAAAATAAACGAACGGCCAGAGGTTATAATGGTATCTCCAACTTGAACAGGTGCTATTTTTGGAATGTCTATTAGCTTGATAAAAGCAGGCGAATCGGCTTCCCAAATTAACGTACCAAAATGATTCGTCTTTTTTAACTGCGCACTAATTCTACTAGTCGTGTTTAGAATGGAAAGGACACTTGCATAATTTGCACTTGTTTTTTCAACAATACCAATGATACCTTTTGAGGAAATAACACCAAAATCCTGCTGTATACTATCCGAGTACCCTTTGTTTAAAGTGATAATATTATTTGCTATGTTATAGCTGTTTTTAATAACTTTTGCAGTAAAGACTTTGTAATTGTGATCGTATGAAGCTGTATCTGTGAAAATAGAATCGGATGTGGCGGCATTGTTGTATAAGGCATCACGAAGGTTTCTGTTTTCTTCAGACAATAAGTCGTTTTGCGTGTTTAAATCTAAATACCTATTAATATGATGAAAAGATTCGTAAAAACCACCTGTGAAAAAATTAGCAGAATTAATAAACTTACTGGTATGGTACGAATGAGATAAAATAGTAAAGGTAAGCGCGATACAAAACAGCAACAAAAACAGTAAAAAGTTTTTAAACCGAATTATAAAATTAATAATTTGCTGCATGGTGTTTTATAAAGAATCTTATTTTATCAATACGCTTTTAAATTTAGGTAGGTTTTTAAGTGTAATACCCGTACCTCTAACTACAGCTCTTAATGGATCTTCAGCAATATATACTGGTAAATCTGTTTTTTGAGATAAACGTTTGTCTAAACCACGGAGCATAGAACCACCTCCTGCTAAATAAATTCCTGTATTGTAAATATCTGCAGCTAATTCTGGAGGTGTTTGAGATAAGGTTTCCATTACGGCATCCTCAATTCTTAAAATTGATTTGTCTAGGGCCTTAGCAATTTCTCTATAAGAAATAGAAACTTGTTTAGGTTTACCGGTTAATAAATCTCGTCCTTGAACGCTCATATCCTCTGGAGGTAATTCCAAATCTTCAGTAGCAGCACCAATCTGAATTTTTATTTTTTCAGCAGTACGTTCACCAACATATAAATTGTGTTGGGTACGCATGTAATATACAATATCACTAGTAAACACATCACCTGCAATTTTAACAGATTTGTCGCAAACAATACCACCAAGCGCAATAACAGCAATTTCGGTAGTACCACCACCTATATCTACTACCATATTTCCTTTAGGTTGCATGATGTCTACTCCAATACCGATAGCCGCAGCCATAGGTTCGTGAATTAAGTAAACTTCTTTTCCATTAACACGTTCTGCACTTTCTTTTACCGCACGCATTTCAACCTCTGTAATTCCAGAAGGAATACAAATTACCAATCGTAGAGCAGGGGTAAAGAACTTCTTTTTTAATGCTGGAATGTTTTTAATAAACATACTCATCATTTGTTCTGAAGCATCAAAATCGGCAATCACCCCATCTTTTAACGGGCGAATGGTTTTAATGTTCTCATGAGTTTTACCCTGCATTAAGCTGGCTTCTTGTCCAACGGCTATAATTTTTCCTGAAATCCTATCTCGAGCAACTATGGAAGGCGCATCAACTACGACTTTGTCGTTGTGTATAATAAGAGTATTCGCGGTACCTAAGTCCATCGCAATTTCCTCGGTAAGGAAGTCAAAAAAGCCCATGTGCTAATAGTAGTTTAATAGTAGATTAAAAACGAATTCCGTAAATGTAATAAAAGTATATAAATATACACCTTTTACCGACTTCATTTTATGATTAAAATATAAGTTCTGAATCTTATACGATATTCACCGGTATTTAGATGCTAGGAAAACATTTAAAAACCGATGAGATCATTTTTGTTTTATTATTTAGTGTTTGAAATGACGCGTTCCTGTCATGACCATGGCCACATCATTCGCGTTGCAATAATCAATGCTTAACTGGTCTTTTATAGATCCTCCTGGTTGGATAACCGATGTGATTCCAGCATTTTTAGCAATTTCAACACAGTCTGGGAAAGGGAAAAAGGCATCACTTGCCATAGCCGCTCCATTTAAATCGAAGTTAAATGATTCTGCTTTATGAATAGCTTGTTGTAAGGCGTCTACACGACTTGTTTGTCCCGTACCACTAGCACATAATTGATTGTTTTTAACAAGTACAATAGTGTTTGATTTGGTATGCTTGCAAATTTTTGAAGCAAACAATAAATCGTCAATTTGAGCTTGCGTTGGTGCTAAATTAGTCACGTTTGTAAGATCTTCAGCTTTATCTGTAATGTTGTTTCTGTCTTGTACTAAAACACCGTTTAGACAGCTTCTAACATTTGATTGTGGTAATTCAATATCGTGAATAACTAATAAAATTCGATTCTTTTTACCTTGTAGTAATTCTAAAGCTTCCGCGGAAAAAGAAGGAGCGATAACGACTTCACAGAATAATTTATGAATCTCTTCAGCTGTAGCTAAGTCAATTTCAGTATTACAAATTAAAACGCCTCCAAAAGCTGAAACAGGGTCGCCAGCTAAGGCGTCTACATAAGCTTGATGTAAGGTGTCACGCTGTGCTAAACCACAAGCATTGTTATGTTTTAAGATGGCAAAAGTAGGCGCATCATTTTTAAATTCGTTCATTAAGTTAACGGCAGCATCAACATCTAATAAGTTGTTATAGCTTAACTCTTTTCCGTTAAGTTTCGTGAATAGTTCATCGAAATTACCAAAGAAAAAGCCTTTTTGGTGAGGGTTTTCACCATAACGAAGCACTTTACCGTTTTGATCACTAATTTTTAATACAGTTTCTTCATTATTTTGGTTGAAATAGTTGAAGATGGCCGTATCGTAATGCGAAGACACATTAAAAGCTTTACCAGCAAAACGTTTTCTGTCTTCTTCAGAAATGCTTCCGTTGTTTTTAGAAATGATTTCTAAAAATTCAGCATAATCGTTAACTGAAGATACACAAATAACGTCTGCATAATTTTTAGCAGCAGCACGAATTAAAGAAATACCTCCAATATCAATTTTCTCTATAATATCTTGGTTACTTGCTCCTGAAGCTACTGTTTTTTCAAAAGGATATAAATCAACAATAACCACATCAATTTGTGGAATGTCGTATTCTGATAATTCGGCAACATCACCATCGTGGTTTTGTCTATTTAAAATACCACCAAAAACTTTCGGGTGTAATGTTTTAACACGTCCACCAAGAATAGAAGGGTATGAGGTCACATCTTCTACAGGAACAACGTTAATACCTAAATCGTTAATAAATTTTTCGGTACCACCAGTAGAGTAAATGGTAACACCTTGTTTGTTAAGTTCTTTAACTATGGGCTCTAAACCATCTTTACTGAATACTGAAATTAAGGCCGACTTAATTGTTTTTTCGTTGCTCATTTCTATTGTGTTATGTTTTTAATTATTCGTTATTAAAAATAACTTTATGTTGTTTATCAGTGTGTTACACTGGATTTTGAAAATAAGTGCAAAAGTACTTATTTCTTCTAAAAAACAAGCTGTGATTTGTTAAAAAAAGACAATTAGAATTTGAGATTTATGGATGTTTTTCAGAACTTCTGCTTGAAATAAATGCGACTATGTTTTATTTTACTTACTAAAGTAGGCTTGCTACTTTTTCGCAAACAAATTCTAAAAACTGCTCGTCTAATTCTGTAAAAGGATCAGCGGTATTGGAGTCAATATCAATTTGTCCTATGTTTTTACCATTTACAAAAATAGGGATGACTATTTCGGCTTTAACGGTAATACTACAGGCAATATAATTGTCTTGAGCTTTTACATCGGGCACAACAAAGTTCTTGTTACTTAATGCGACTTGTCCGCAAATACCTTTTCCGAAGGGAATAATTGTATGATCTGTAGGTTCGCCTACATAAGGTCCAAGGTGAAGTTCTTCTTTTGACGGGTGACTAAAATAAAAGCCTACCCAATTGTAATAGGCAATGTTTTTTTCAAGTAATTCACAAATACTGAATAAGCGTTCATCAACCGTTTTTATCTCATTTGAAATAATGGCTTCAACTTGTGGTTTTAATGCTTCAAAAATCATAATTTTAAAAGTTTTGGTAAAAGTATTTAAAAAGACGTAATTTGATCTTTCATTAAGATAAGATTAATACATTTCTTAATCGGAAAATCCATGACAACGAGGTTAAAAAATATAAAAATTGAAGAAAAATCGGTGTTATCACTTTTTAAAAAATACAAGGCGGTAATTAGATTTATACTCACTTTTTTAGTGGTATATATTACCTTGTCTGTCATTTATAGTTTTTATTTAAAGCTTTCGGATGGCAGCATTTTTTATCCCGATTATTTCACCAATTTAGTAGGTTTGCAATGCGCAGCTCTTTTAGAGTTTTTTGGTTACGTTATTGAGGTTGTTAAACATCCTAATGAACCTTCATTAAAACTCATAATTAACGGGCAGTATTTAGCGCGTATTATCGAAGGTTGTAATGCCTTTAGTGTTATTATATTATTTGCTTCTTTTATTATAGCATTTTCAACAAGATTAAAACCAACCCTTGTTTATGTGCTAACAGGAAGCGTTTTCATTTATATTGTAAATTTATTTCGTATCACCATTTTGGCGCTAGGGATGTTTCATTATCCAAAGTATGAAGAGGTCTTGCACAATATCATTTTTCCTGGGATCATCTATGGTCTGGTGTTTTTTCTTTGGGTATTTTGGGTTAATATGTTTTCTAATTTAAAGATGGAAAATGTCGAGAGTTAATAAATTGATACTGCTTTCTGTTCTGTTTCTATTGCTAATATTGATTCGATATTTTGAAGGTAGTCTGTTTTACGATCCATACTTATCGTTTTTTAAAAATGATTATTTATATATCGATAGCCCTCGCAGGGAATTGGCTAAACTCGTTGGTTTTACTTCTTTGAGGTATTTTTTAAATAGTATACTTTCGTTAGCTATCATGGCTGTGATTTTTACGGACAAAAACATCGTTAAGTTTTCTGCAATTATTTACGTATTAGCTTTTATCGTTCTTATGTTAATCTATCTATATTTTGTAGTGCATCCTAGACAAGAGGATTACTATATGTTTTTTAATGTACGACGGTTTTTAATTCAACCCATTATTTTGATATTGCTTTTACCAGCCTTTTATTACCATAAATTAAAAAAGTGAAAACGTTTTAGTATGTTAAACATTTTATAAAATGCTTTTTTAGTATGCCATTTTTGTAATTTTGTAAGGTGTTAAAGACCATGTTACATAAAGCTTTTACAAGTTTACTAGCCTTGATCGTATTGTTTTCAACGGTTTCATTTACTGTTGAAAAACATTTTTGCGGTGATGTGTTAGTAGATGTTGGGGTTTTTGTTGAAGCTGAAAAATGCGAAATGGAAGCTTTAGAGACACTTCAGAAGAAAAACTGTTGCAAAGATGAAGTTGATGTTGTTGTAGGACAAGATGAACTGAGTATGTCATCTATAGATGATTTAGATTTAGATCAACAACAATTTCTTTACGCTTTCACCTACAGCCTTATATTTGGTTTTGAAAGTTTACCAAAACAAAAGGTTCCTCACGCCAATTATTCACCACCCCTTATAGTTTCCGATATTCAGGTGTTAGATCAGGTTTTCATCATTTGATTTATAATTCATTATCCAATTTTCTAAAAAGAACACGCATATTCTAATTGTTAAGCGTGGCAAGTGGTTTGTAACCACGAAAATTATTTGAATTAAAAATTAAATGTCATTAAATATGAAACCTATTATATTTATGCTTTTACTGATGCCAGCCTGGCTCTTTTCGCAAGACCAACTCGAAGGCGTCATATTAGAAGCAGATAAAGAAAACAAAAACCTTGTTCTAGCGGGAGCAAATGTCTATTGGCTCAATACTACGGTTGGAGCCGTAACAGATCTTGATGGGAAGTTTAAAATACCTTATCAATCCGATTATAAAAAACTCGTTATTAGTTTCATCGGCTTTCAAACCGATACCATTACCGTAAGTAGTGCAAAACCCATAAAGCATTGGTTGAAATCAACTGATAATTTAGAAGCCGTTACTGTGACATCTCGTAAGCAAGCCACTGCAAAATCGTATTTGAAAGCAACCAATACTTTTACCGTGAGTAGCGATGAGTTGCTAAAAGCGGCCTGCTGTAATCTTGCCGAAAGTTTTGAGACCAACCCATCAATAGATGTGAATTTTGCCGATGCCCTAACAGGAACGCGACAAATAAAAATGTTGGGATTAACTAGTCCGTATATTTTAATTGCGACCGAAAACATACCTTCCATCCGTGGTGCGTCACAAGCCTTTGGTTTAAGTTTTATTCCGGGAACTTGGGTAGAGAGTATCCAAATAACAAAAGGCGCAGGAAGTGTGGTTAACGGATATGAAAGTATTGCAGGGCAGATAAACGCAGAGTTAGTTAAGCCGGCCACGGACGATCGTGTATACGTAAATGGTTACGGCGCTTCTAGTTTACGTACGGAGTTAAATACCCATATTAACAAAAAAGTAAGTGAACGCTGGGATACAGGGTTGTATTTACACGGTAATTCGCATCAAGCTGAACATGATGTAAACCACGATGGTTTTCTAGATATGCCTAAGTATAATCAGATTAATGTGATGAATCGCTGGCAATACACCAATCCAGAAAAGGGACTAGTTAGTTTTATTAATTTAAAGTTTTTAAATGATGAAAAACAAACGGGACAATTAAATTTTGATCCTAATACCGATAAACTGACAACCAATGCTTGGGGAAGTGAGATTGATACACGTCGTTATGAAGTTTCCGGAAAAATTGGGTACGTCAACCCTAATATTCCTTATCAAAGTATCGGTGTTCAAGCGGCCTTTAGTAGTCATGAACAGGAATCTTATTTTGGTTTAAACACCTATAATATCATGCAGAATAGCCTGTATACCACTGCTATTTATAATTCCATAATTAGTGATTCTAGACATAAAATTAAAACGGGATTGAGTTATACTTACGATCATTATGATGAGTTTGTAAATGCCCTAAATCTAGATAATAATTATGAAAGAACAGAATACGCTATAGGCGCATTTTTTGAGTACAATTATGATAATTTGGAAAAACTCAACTTAACCGCTGGTGTGCGTATCGATCATCATAATTTGTTAGGCACTTTTATAACGCCTAGATTTCATGCTAAATATACGCCATGGGAAAAGTCGGCTTTACGTATGTCTTTTGGCCGCGGTAAGCGTAGTGCGAATATTTTTGCTGAAAATCAAAATATGTTTGCTACATCTCGTACCTTTAATATATTGAATTCAAATGGTAATATTTACGGATTAGATCCTGAAATTGCTTGGAATTACGGGGTGTCCTATTTACAAGGTTTTAATTTATTTGGAAGAAAAGCCGATATCACTTTAGACTACTACAAAACCGATTTTACAAATCAGGTTGTTGTAGATTATGAAAACCCGTTGGAGGTTAATTTTTATAATTTAGAAGGTAAAAGTTATGCCAATAGTTTTCAGGCTGAATTGAATTATAATGCTTTTGAGCAATTCGACATGAGGTTAGCCTATAAATATTATGAAGTTAAAACAGAGTATAAGTCTGGATTGCTAGATAAACCTTTAGTGCCTAAACATCGTTTGTTTGCTAATCTATCTTATGAAACACAACTTAGTGAAGATGGCAAGCATTGGAAGTTCGATACGACCTTTAATTGGTTGGGTGAACAGCGCTTTTCTTCTACAGCAAGTAATCCTGTAGCGTATCAACTACCAGAATATACGCCTACAGTAGCAACCTTAAATGCACAAGTGACTCGTGTTTTTTCTCCAAAATTTGAGGTTTATTTTGGAGGGGAAAATATAACCAATCTAAGACAGTCAAATCCGGTTATGGCAGCAAACGACCCATTTGGAGCGAATTTTGATACTACTTTTGTGTACGGACCCATATTTGGGAGCTTGTATTATGCAGGTTTCCGTTTAAAATTATAATACAATAACTATTAAAAACAATAAAAATGAAAAAAACAATATTTCTTATCATGTGTCTTATAGGGAGCTTGTCCTATGCCCAAAACAAAAATGCTAGAGCAACTGTAGAAGTTGATGGTGTTTGTCTAATGTGTAAGACGCGCATTGAAAAAGCTTGTTTTAAAACCAAAGGTGTAAAATCTGCGGTATGGGATGTGAAAACCCATGAACTTAGTTTGATTTATGATGAAAGAAAAACAAATTTAGAAACTATAAAAGCGAGTGTGCTTGAGGTAGGTCATGATACTAAAGACCAAAAAGCAACCGATGAAGCTTATGCTAGTGTACACCCTTGTTGTAAGTATCGTGATGAAGCTGTTCAAGACGATCATAATGATCATAATGAAGATGCGGATTAGTTCATCTTTTTAAACTACTATAAAACCTCTAAGATGTCATGTCTTGGAGGTTTTTTTTATAAATCATCAGAATGTAAGTATATTCTTTAGTAATAGCATTGATTTCATGTGGTGTTTTGTAGGTTTTATACTTCGGTTTTGCAGTTCGTCGTGTTAGGATATTAAATTTATTTAGATTTAGTTTAAATAGTTTGCTGATATTAATATGAGCAGTTACTTTTGCCGAAAAATTACTATTTATAATTGGTTTAAATAAACTTAAATGAAAAATCAAATTACATTTTTATTATTTTTTGTACTAACCTGGTTAGGTTTTTCACAAAATAATACCATTTCAGGAGTTGTTAATAGCTCCGCTTTTCAAGCTTTAGAGAACGTTAATATTGTACTAAAACAAACAGATGTTGGTACAGAAACCGATGTTGACGGTCGTTTTAAAATTGAAGACGTTGAAGCCGGCACCTATACACTATCATTTTCATTCATTGGATACAAAACAAAAGAAGTTGAAGTTTCAATAATCGCTAATCAGGATTTAGATTTAGGAATCATAACCCTTTATGAAGGAAATGAAATTTTAAATGAAGTTGTTGTTTATGGTGGTGAGGGTAATAAGTTCTCACGAAAGAAAACAGCATACGTTTCAAAATTACCACTAAAAGACATTGAAAATACTCAGGTTTACAGTACAATTACTACTAGTTTATTAGAGTCGCAAGTTGTAACTAATTTTGACGATGCTTTAAAAAATGCAGTTGGAGTTGATAAATTATGGGCTTCAACAGGTCGTGGAGGCGATGGCGCAGGTTACTACACTTTAAGAGGGTTTTCAGTACAGCCGCAATTAGTAAATGGATTACCAGGTTTAACTAATGGAACGATTAACGCTGCAAATATTGAGCGTATCGAGGTAATAAAAGGGCCTTCTGCAACATTATTTGGAAATGCCGTAAGTTCTTATGGTGGATTAATAAACGTGGTTACTAAAAAGCCTTTCGTTGGAACAGGTGGAGAGTTATCCTACACAGCAGGTAGTTATGGTTTAAATCAAATTGTTGGAGATTTTAATACAGCATTAGATAAAGATAAAAGTATTTATTTCAGAATTAATACCTCATATGCTAAGTCCGAGAGTTTTCAAGATGCTGGTTTTAACGAATCCTTCTTTATAGCACCATCTTTATCTTATAAAGTAAACAATAAATTGTCGTTTTCTTTTTACGGAGAAATTACGCAGGCCGAGCAAACAAACCCTATGTTTTTATTCTTAAATAGAGCAGCGCCTAGTGTAGCTTCAAACATGGATGAATTAGGGTATAACAATAAATTGTCTTTCACGAGTAACGATATCACACTACAAAATCCAACTCAAAACTACAGAGTTGAAATGGATTATAAATTGTCTGATAAATGGCAATCTCAAACTTTATTGTCAAGAAGTAATACTTCCACAACGGGTTACTACTCGTATTTGTATGATTTGGGAGGAAATCCAGTAGATACATTTTCAAGGTTTATTAATAAACAAAATGCGAATACGCAAACCACAGATATTCAACAAAATTTTATTGGAAACTTTAATGTTTTAGGATTACGAAATAGAATGGTTGTTGGTTTGGATTATTTAAATGCTACAAGTACTGATAACGGCTCAAGCTACGTGTATTATGGAAGCGTACAAGCCGATGGAACAACCGAAGATGGTTACCCATTATCAACTTCAGGGATTGATGCAGCCTTAGCAGGAGCTTCAGTAAATGATTTGAAATCGGAATACAGCATTTATAGTGTTTACGCTTCAGATGTAATAAACATAACAGAAGCTTTATCGGCTATGGTAGGTATTCGTTTTGATCGTTTTGATAATGACGGTAATCTTGCCACTTCAGATGATAATTATGAGCAAAATACCTTCTCTCCTAAATTTGGTTTGATGTTTCAGCCGATTTTAGATCAGTTATCTGTTTTTGCTAATTATCAAAACGGATTTACCAATGTGGCTCCACAATTAGTTGGCGATCCTAGCGCAGGACCACAAACCTTAAAAACTTTTGACCCTGAAGAAGCCAACCAATTAGAGTTTGGTGTGAAAACTAATCTGTTTTCAAACCGTTTAAATGCTACAGTTAGTTACTACGATATTAAGGTGAAAGATCAAGTGATTACCGATCCAGATTCACCATTCAATAAAATTCAAGGAGGAGAAGTGGTTAGTAGAGGTTTTGAAATTGAAGTGAATGCCAATCCGCTTGACGGACTTAATATTAGAGCAGGTTTTAGCAATAACTTTAGTGAAACTACAAAATCTGATAATACTAACATTCTTAACAGAAGACCACTTGAGGCAGGGCCAGAGACCTTATATAACTTCTGGGCTAATTATGAATTTCAAGAAGGTTTATTAAATGGTTTTGGAGCAGGATTAGGGTTTAATGGAGCAACCGAGCAATTTGCGATAAACTATGCTAATACAGGAGAGTTTATTTTACCAAGCTATACAGTTGCTAATGCTTCTTTATTTTATCAAGCGAATAAATACCGTGTTACTTTAAAATTAAACAATGCGTTTAATAAAGAGTATTACAAAGGGTGGACAACTATTACACCGCAATTGCCAAGAGCTTTAATTGCAAACTTCACCTATAAATTTTAATAATTAATTATAAAAACGAGGTTGTTTGAAGTCTTAATGATATAGTACATTTGTCGCATTAATTTTATCAAACAACCTTTTTTATTAGCCTATGAAATATAGAAAGCAAATATTAACACTTCACAAAATATTAGGTCTTGTAACTGGAGTCGTAGTATTTGTGGTAGCTATAACTGGTTGTTGTTGGGCTTTTAAAGAGGAAATAGAGAGTTTGTATTCAGATTATAAAACAGTTGAAGTACAAAACTTACCTCAAATAACTGTAACCGAGGCTCAAACAATTGCTCAAAAACTATTTCCAAACAATCATATTCACGGGGCTATTTTTGGAAAACCTGATGAGGCAATACAGGTTATTTTCTACGACCGAGAACCTGAGTTTTATCGAGATGTTTACCTAAACCCATATTCGGGTGAGGTTATTCAAATTAATGATAACCTTACTGGTTTTTTTCCATTTATTTTAAAGGGTCATATGCGTTTATGGTTTCCTAGAGAGATAGGCGAACAAATTGTAGGTGCGTCTATTTTAATCTTCATATTAATTATTATATCTGGCTTTTTATTATGGATTCCTAAACAGCGTAAAAACCTAAAGCAACGTATTACTTTCGATTGGAAATCTACCACCCGTTGGAAGCGTAAAAATTTCGATTTACATACCGTAGTAGGGTTTTATGTGTGTTCTTTAGCTTTAGTTTTGGCTTTTACCGGGACTGTGATTTCGTATAATTGGCTTAAATATGTGGTCTATAAATCAGCAGGAGGAGACAAAGTACCTGCTTTCATCATTCCTGAAAATAATACCGGACCGAAACTCGTTAAGGCGGGTACGGTATTACCAATCGATCAATTAATTCCTAAGCTTTGGAAATCAACTCCGAATGCAGAGAATTTTGAATTACATTACCCAGAGTCTGATAGCTCAAGTATATATGTGGAGGTGTCAAACAGTAAAGGGGTTTTTTACGATTCAGATTTTAGGTTTTTTGACCAAAACACCCTTGAAGAAATTGAGACGCCTGCTATTTACGGGAAATATGAAGATGCCAAATTTGCTGATAAAATTCTTAGAATGAATTACGACATTCATATCGGCGCCATTGGAGGGCTTCCTGGTAAAATCATCGCGTTTATCGTGAGCTTACTCACGGCTACTTTGCCAGTAACAGGTGTGCTACTTTGGTACGGTAGAAATTATAAAACCAAGAAAAGGGAGGAGAAAATAGCTGAAGCTGTGGCATCTTAATCTAAGGTGGGGCTCAAAAGGAAAATAAAGTTATGTTATCTTTCTTTCACTATTTTTGAAGCATGAGAAATTATAAAATAGCTTTAGTAACCTTTTTGATGTTTTTTAGTCTTTGCCATGCGGCGGAAACAACAAGTATGAATTTGAGCGATTTCAATAATACTGAACGTGTTCAAATTAATCAAGATGCATCAACTACTGAAGCCTTAAAATCTCGTTTTGAAGCTATTCAAAGTACTTTTAAAACGCAGCAGCATTTGTTTTCCACAAAGCAAATTTCAGAATCAAAGTATTTAAAGCATTTAAAAAAGCTTAGAAAAAAGGAGTTAAAACTTTTTAAGGCTGTTAAGAGGCATGAGTTTGGTGCAGATGAAATGACCGACTATAATTTCTGGCATCAAGGTGTTTTAAAATTTCCAACACAGATCGAGCAAGAGCTGTTACAATATGCTTCAAATCAATAGTGCTTTTACATCGCGGTTTTCTTCAAAAAGGATAAGTGTACTATTTCTTTAAAGGTCGATATCTTAAAAAATTTATTTGGTGTTAAGTTCGCTTTTCATGTAGTTGAACTTATAGTATTTATATCGTTTTAATTTTGACATAAAAAAACGCTTCAACCCTATATTATCAGGATTGAAGCGTTTTTGTATAATCTATTTATGGCAGTGCCATTACATCATTCCTGGCATACCACCACCCATTGGAGGCATTGCCGGAGCATCTTCTTTAATTTCGATTAAAGCACACTCTGTAGTTAAGATCATTCCAGCTACAGAAGCAGCATTTTCTAAAGCAATACGCGTTACTTTTTTAGGATCGATAATCCCTGCTTTAAGCATGTTTACGTAAGATTCAGATTTAGCATCGTAACCAAAGTCTTTTTTACCTTCTAATACTTTATTGATAACTACAGAACCTTCGCCTCCAGCATTTTCAACAATAGTTCTTAAAGGCGCTTCAATTGCTTTATTTACAATTTGAACACCTGTAGTTTCATCTAAATTATCGGTTGTGATTTTAGCTAAAACAGCTTTTGCTCTTACTAAAGCAACACCACCACCAGCTACAATACCTTCTTCAACGGCAGCACGAGTAGCATGTAAAGCATCATCAACACGGTCTTTTTTCTCTTTCATTTCAACTTCACTTGCAGCACCAACATAAAGTACAGCAACACCGCCAGCCAATTTCGCTAAACGCTCTTGAAGTTTTTCTTTATCGTAATCTGAAGTTGTTGTTTCTATTTGTGCTTTAATTTGGTTAACACGAGCCTTAATCGTTTCACCATCTCCAGAACCGTTTACAATAGTTGTATTGTCTTTATCTACAGTTACTGTTTCAGCAGTTCCTAACATGCTTAAATCAGCGTTTTCTAAAGTAAATCCGCGTTCTTCAGAAATCACAGTTCCACCAGTTAGAATAGCGATATCTTCTAACATAGCTTTACGTCTGTCACCAAAACCAGGAGCTTTAACAGCAGCAATTTTTAATCCACCACGTAGTTTGTTAACCACTAAAGTAGCAAGAGCTTGTCCGTCTACATCTTCAGCAATAATTAATAAAGGACGACCAGATTGTGCAACAGGCTCTAAAATTGGAAGAATCTCTTGTAAGTTAGAAATTTTCTTATCGAATAATAAAATGTATGGATTCTCTAAATCGGCAACCATTTTGTCTGAATCGGTTACAAAGTAAGGCGATAAGTATCCGCGGTCAAATTGCATACCTTCAACAACGTCTACATAGGTTTCCATACCTTTAGCTTCTTCAACAGTAATCACACCTTCTTTTCCTACTTTTTCGAAAGCTTTAGCGATTAATTCACCTATCGTATCATCGTTATTTGCTGAAATAGCAGCAACTTGTTTGATTTTTTCTGAAGAACTTCCTACTTTCTGAGCTTGATCTTCAAGGTCTTTAGTAATAGCCTCAACAGCTTTGTCGATGCCGCGTTTTAAATCCATTGGATTAGCGCCAGAAGCTACATTTTTTAAACCTTCTTTTACGATAGCTTGAGCTAAAACGGTAGCAGTTGTTGTTCCGTCACCAGCTAAATCGTTGGTTTTTGAAGCGACTTCTTTTACCATTTGAGCACCCATGTTTTCGTGCTCGTCTTCTAATTCGATTTCTTTAGCTACCGATACACCATCTTTGGTTACAGAAGGTGCTCCAAAACTTTTTGAAATAATGACATTACGTCCTTTAGGACCTAAAGTTACTTTTACAGCGTTTGCTAATGCATCAACACCACGTTTTAAACCGTCGCGTGCTTCAATATCAAATTTTATACTTTTTGCCATGATTATGTTTTATTTTTTTATTCCCTAGCAGGCGGGAATCTGTTTTAATTAATATTTACTTTTTTTTGTTGAGATTCCTGCCTTCGCAGGAATGACAAAACCTAAATTATTGCCAAAATATCGCTTTCACGCATGATTAAATAATCGGAACCTTCTAGTTTAAGCTCTGTTCCAGCATATTTACCATATAAAACAGTATCCCCAACTTTTACAGTAATGGGCTCGTCTTTTGTTCCTGGTCCAGCGGCTACTACAGTTCCTTTTTGAGGCTTTTCTTTTGCGTTATCTGGAATGATAATTCCTGAAGCGGTTTTAGTTTCAGCTGCAGCAGGTTCTATTAGAACACGGTCTGCTAAAGGTTTAATGTTTAATCCCATTTTAATTTATGTTTTTAATTATTAAGTTTAAATTACTAGACTACATGATTACGAAAAATATGCCAATAGCATATAACTGACAAACTTGCAGAAACAAAAAATGCCAACTTAAAAAGTTGGCATTTTTGTCTTGTATATGGTATGCAATGAATACTTATTCTGCTTCTTTAACAGGAGCTACGTCATTAGTTGCAGCTGGTGTTTCAGGTAAAGCTACAGGTGCTGGAGCAGCTTCAGTATCTAATGCTTTAGATTCGCCTGTACCAGGTCCTCTGTTAATAGCTACATTAGACGCTAAAATTAATACTAAAAGTAAAGTAGCTAAGTACCAAGTGCTTTTGTCTAAAAAGTCTGTGGTCTTTTTTACACCACCTAATTGTTGTGTGCCACCACCACCGAAAGATGATGATAATCCGCCACCTTTAGGGTTTTGAACCATGATTACTACGATTAGTAAAAACGCTACCACCACTATAAGGACTAAAAATATTGTAAACGTACTCATTGTTATTTATTATTTTGTTCTTGTAATTGCTCTACTGCTTTAATTTGGTTTGCAAAGAAACTACTTTTTTCTGGATATTTCAAACTTAAAATTTTATAAGATTGAATTGCCTTTTTAAAGTTTTTCTGTTCAACATAAATTCGCGCTAAAGTCTCTGTCATTAACGCTTCGGGCTGTATCATCTGGGCTTGCGCTAAATTACCCTTTTGCATTAATGGTTTCGTCGGACTGATTTTAGGGTTTTCAGCAATGAATTTATCAATAAGTTTGAATTTTTTCTCCTTCTCTAAATCGGTTGTAGCTGTCGGTTCTGGTGAAGGTTCATCACTTTTAACTTCCAGTTTTTCCTTTTCTGGTTCTCTTTCAATAGGTTGAAACCTGGTAAGTTGTAACCACTCGTTAAAAGAATGTGATTCTTGTTTATTAAAAGGTAGTGGTTTGCCTAATTCTAAAATGGCTTCGGCTGATTTTTCGTCAGGGTTTAAGTCTTGTTGTTTTTCTTGATCCTTTTCCGGAGTGTTCGAAATTATAGGGGTTTCTTTTAACGGCCTAGGTTCTTTAGGTTCAAAGAGGGCTGGATCTAAAACACCATCGGTATCATTAATTTGCTGATTAAGGCGATCGTCAATGGATACTTTTTTGTTGATGGAAAGATCTTCAGCTTCAACGGCAATGTCACCTAAGTAATTGCTATTGTTTTTTATGGTCTCCGAAATTTCATTTTGAAAGAATACTTCCGAAGTAATAAAATCAAACAAAATACTTCTATCGGTTGTATAGGCGGCTGTAATTTTAAGTTCTTTGTTGTACTGTAGACTACTTTGATCTTTTAAACCTTTGAGGTAAATAGCTCTTGCTGCTTGAAAATAAGGGTGTTTTTCAAGAATAGATTTTAATCCATCAGTTTGCTCATGAGTCAACTCTTGAGGCTTTTGAAGGATGTGTGTAAAATCTGCTTGTGTCATTTGTGGTTTGAATTTTAAGCCTGCCAATTACCATTTGGCTAATGTAGCGTTAAAGATATCTTGTGTGATACGTTCAAATATTTCTTCTTGGGCTGTTGTTTTTAAAGAACCAACTAGTTGATCGGTTCCTGGGTAGTCATAGAAAAACGAAAAACGCTGTTCTAGGTCGTCCTCTGGTTTTTTCTTGTTGAAGAACCGTAGACTTACACTTATAGTTAATCGGTTTTGAGCGGCTATTTGATCGGAAGTAGCCGTAGTTGGAGAAATTCTGTATTCGGTAATTTCACCTTCGTATACCAAATCTCCTCCTGAAGGCACTAAATTTAAATTGGTTTGATTTTGAATTAAGTCTTCTAGCGCCAATTTAAAGTCACGCTCTAAACCAGGCTCGATAAGTAAAGCGGTATTTTCAAAACGGTTTACTTGATATGTCGTTACGCCCGCAGGAATTGAAGCGCCTGTAAAAGAGTAGATTCCGCAACCTACAATAGTTAAGCTAAAAAGGATAAAAGTGAAGGGGATAATATATTTTCTCATTCTATGTACTCCTGATTTTGATGATAAAGGTTTGAGTGTAAACTTAAAGATCGTATTGTTTAATTTTTCTATATAATGTACGCTCGCTAATACCTAATTCTTGGGCTGCTAATTTACGTTTTCCTTGGTGACGTTCTAGAGACTTTTTAATAAGCTCTAGCTCTTTTTGATGTAGCGATAAGGTTTCTTCTTCTTCAATTTCTTCAGCAAAATGATATTTGTCTTGCACAGGTTGTAAATCCTCTTCCACCGTATGTTCTGGAATGGAAATTAATTCTGTATTGGTGTCTATCGATTCTTCATAATCTGTGTCTTCATCATCGGTATCACCATAAATTTTCTGAATCAAACTTTCGTTGTTTTTTTCAACATCTTTAGTGTTTCCGTTTTTCATCAATTCCATAGTGAGTTTTTTCAAATCGTTCAAATCACTTTTCATATCGAAAAGGACTTTATACAGAATTTCACGTTCACTACTAAAATCGCTTTCAGATTTTGATGTTTTTATAACAGCTGGCAGGTTGGTCGATGCGGAGTCTGGCAAATAACTACGAAGAATCTCTGAAGTAATCGTTCGGTTTTGCTCCAATACAGAAAGCTGCTCGGCAATGTTTCGCAGCTGACGAATATTACCGCCCCATCGGAACTTTGTAAGCATGGTTATGGCATTGTCACTAAGTTTTACGGTAGGCATTTTGTATTTCAAAGCAAAATCGCTAGCAAATTTCCTGAATAACAAATGAATATCACTTTGGCGCTCTCGTAATGGAGGTAGGTTGATATCTACCGTACTTAAACGATAATATAAATCTTCGCGAAATTTTTCTTTCTCGATAGCTTCAAACATGTTTACATTGGTTGCCGCTACAATACGCACATTGGTTTTTTGAACTTTACTCGAACCCACTTTTAGGAATTCACCATTTTCTAACACACGTAATAAACGTACTTGTGTGGTTAGGGGCAGCTCGCCAACTTCATCCAAAAAAATGGTTCCGCCATCGGCAACTTCAAAATAACCGGCTCTGGTTTGGGTGGCACCTGTAAAAGCGCCTTTTTCATGTCCAAATAGTTCGCTGTCAATAGTGCCTTCAGGAATAGCACCACAGTTAACAGCAATGTATTTGTTGTGTTTTCTATGTGATAATTGGTGTATTATTTTAGGAATACTTTCTTTACCAACGCCACTCTCTCCAGTAACTAAAACCGAAATGTCTGTTGGTGCTACTTGAATCGTTTTTTCAATGGCGCGATTTAAGGCAGGCGTATTTCCAATAATACCAAATCGTTGTTTTATAGCTTGAACTGATTCCATAATTTTGTTATTCCTGCGTAGGCAGGAATCTTATAGTTATTAATTATTTTGGCTTAAACCGATAGGTTCTCCAATTAAAGTCGCACTGGTACAATCTGTGACTTTAACATTTACAAAATCTCCAATGTTATAATCGGCTTTAGGGAACACACATACTATATTTTGCGACGTTCTACCAGACCATTGATCGGGTGATTTTTTAGATTCTTTTTCTATCAACACTTCCACAACAGTGTTTAAGTGCTCTTTGGTTCTAATTTCGCTATGAATACGTTGTAAGTCTACAATATCTTGTAGTCTACGTTTTTTTGTTTCCTCAGGCACATCATCTTCCATGTTTCTTCCGGCCATCGTTCCCGGGCGTTCCGAATAGGTAAACATATAACCAAAGTTGTATTTTACGTATTCCATTAAAGACACGGTGTCTTTAAAGTCTTCCTCGGTTTCTGTAGGGAATCCAACAATCATATCTTGGCTAATAGCACATTCGGGAATGATGCGGCGAATATTATCGATTAATTCAAAATATTCTTCACGTGTATGCAGGCGGTTCATGGCCTTTAAAATACGGTTGCTTCCGCTTTGTACTGGTAAATGAATGTGTTTACAAATATTATCGAATTTTGCCATGGTTTCAACCACATCAAGGGTTAAATCTTGAGGGTTAGAGGTAGAAAAACGAATACGCATTTTAGGTTGCGCTTTAGCACAAATCTCTAGTAGTTTTGCAAAGTCAACAGCTGTAGCCTTTTGCATGTCGGTAGCCTTAACAAAATCTTTTTTTAGTCCGCCACCATACCACAGGTAACTATCTACATTTTGTCCTAATAAAGTAATTTCTTTATAGCCTCTTTGCCATAAGTCATTTACTTCTTCAAGAATACTTTGAGGATCTCTACTGCGTTCACGGCCACGGGTAAAAGGTACCACGCAAAAAGTACACATATTGTCGCAGCCACGGGTTATAGAAACAAAAGCTGTTACGCCATTCGTATTAAGGCGTACCGGAGAAACATCACCATAAGTTTCTTCCTTCGAAAGGATCACATTAATAGCGTCTCTACCTTCATCCACTTCAGCGAGCAGGTTTGGTAAATCTTTGTATGCATCTGGACCAACAACTAAATCAACAATTTTTTCTTCTTCAAGAAATTTGGTTTTTAGTCGTTCTGCCATACAGCCTAAAACCCCAACTTTCATTTTCGGATTTTGATCGCGTTTTACAGCATTGTATTTTTCAAGGCGTTTGCGAACGGTTTGTTCGGCTTTGTCTCTAATGGAACAGGTGTTTACTAAAACTAAATCGGCTTCTTCCAATTTTTGAGTCGTATTAAAACCTTGGTCGGCCATAATAGAAGCTACGATTTCGCTGTCACTAAAATTCATTGAGCACCCATAACTTTCAATAAAAAGTTTGCGTTTATTTTCAGCTTTTTGCTCTAAAACTAAGGTGTTTCCTTGTTTGTTTTCGTCTATAATCTTTTCCATAATTTACTGAAACCTTTAACGGTCAATAAGCACGCAAAGATACAATATATTAATGATTTGTGACAAAGTGACAGTTTTATTTTAGCAGAGAATTAAGAACGTTTTTACATATAGTAGACGTTATGCTTTAGTTTGTCCTAAAAAAAATTAATTTTAGGGGCAAATAATAAAAATCAACAAGAACCATCCATCTGTATGAACACATTAGAACACTTATTTAATAAAATTGAAAACGCAAAAGCTTTAGATTTTGGAATCATTATAGACGAGGTTATTACGCTATATAAAATGGTTTGGCAAAAAGGGGCTGTGCTTTTTTTATTAATGATGGTTTGTGGGGCGGCAGTTGCTGTCGTGTTTACCATAATAGGTCTGGCGCCTACTAGTGAGATTTTTGTTAATGGCGAGTTTGATATTGAAGGGTTTGTAAATTCATATTCGAAAAATGCTTTGTATAGCGTCCCTCAAAATATTTTGATGAGTACCTTAACCATGGCCTTTTTAGCCGCCTTTTATAGAATGTGTAGCTTCGAGTTATTAGGAAAACCTTATCAGAACGATTATTTTTATTTTTTTAGAAACGGGTACTTTTCAAAGCTTTTAACTTTAGGTATGATTTACACAGGTATTTCTACAATTGCTCAGTTGTTGTTTTTAATACCATTAATATATGTGTATGTGCCATTGTCGTATATCGCCGTCATTTTTGCGTTTAATCCCGATTTAACCGAAATAGAAATTGTAAAAGCGAGTTTTAAATTAGGAAATAAAAAGTGGTTAATCTCTTTCGGTACGATGTTCGTTGGTGCGTTAATGGGAATGCTAGGGATTTTAGGTTGTGGAATAGGGGTTATATTTACCATAGCTATAGCTTATTTACCTGTGCTTTTTATTTATAAAGAGGTGATTGGTTTTGAGTATCAAAGTCCAATAGACGAAATTGGTTCTACTTTTTAAGAGGTCTTGTTTTTATCAGAATTGACAATTCTCCAATCTAAAAAAAGACCGTTTTTTATTTAATTAATTAACAGATAATGACCAAAATGTTACAGATAACGTTTTTTTCATATACATTTGTAGCTTCAAAAAGTGAAGTATGGCGAAGAATTTAGTGATCGTAGAGTCACCTGCAAAGGCAAAAACCATTGAAAAATTTCTAGGTAAAGATTTTAAAGTTGAATCGAGTTTCGGACACATTTCCGATTTACCATCTAAGGAATTAGGCGTTGATGTTGAAGGTGATTTTAAACCAAAATACGAAGTTTCAAAGGATAAAAAAGCAGTTGTAAAAAAACTGAAGGACCTAGCGAAAAAAGCCGAAATGGTTTGGTTGGCAAGTGATGAGGATCGTGAAGGAGAGGCTATCGCATGGCATTTAGCTGAAACGCTAAAATTGGATAAAGAAAAAACAAAGCGTATTGTTTTTCACGAGATTACTAAATCTGCTATTCAAAAAGCGATTGAAAACCCTAGAGGTATCGATTACGATTTGGTTGATGCACAGCAAGCCCGTCGTGTACTAGATCGTATTGTTGGTTATGAGTTGTCACCCGTACTTTGGAGAAAGGTTAAAGGTGGTTTGTCAGCAGGACGTGTGCAGTCTGTTTCTGTACGTTTAATTGTTGAAAAGGAACGTGAAATTGAAGGTTTCGAGGCAGTAGCATCTTATCGAATAGATGCCGAATTTTCAAATGAAGACGGACAAACCTTTAAAGCAAAACTTCCTAAAAACTTTTCAACCAAAGAGGAAGCTCAAAAATTCTTAGAACAAAATGCTACGGCCGATTTTAAAGTTGCAGATCTTCAAAAGAAACCTGCTAAAAAATCACCAGCAGCACCATTTACAACATCAACACTTCAGCAAGAAGCTTCTCGTAAACTGTATTTTTCAGTAAGTAAAACCATGACTATGGCACAACGCCTATATGAAGCGGGTTTAATTACTTATATGAGAACGGATAGTGTGAATTTATCGGATGAAGCACGTCAAGGTGCCGAAGCTGAAATCAAAAATGCATACGGAGCAGAATATAGTAAACCAAGAAATTATAAAGGAAAAGCCAAAGGGGCGCAAGAGGCTCACGAAGCGATTCGTCCAACGAGTTTTGCAACCCATTCGGTAGACATCGATAGAGATCAAGCACGTTTATACGATTTGATTTGGAAACGTGCCATTGCTTCGCAAATGAGTGAGGCTGAATTGGAACGTACTAATGTGAGAATTAATGCGTCAACGCATGAAGAAACATTCACTGCTAACGGTGAGGTGATCACCTTCGATGGTTTCTTAAAAGTATATCTAGAAGGAACAGATGACGAGGATGTAGAGCACGAAGGAATGTTACCTGCTTTACGTGTTAATGAAGCGCTACTTAATAATTATATCACGGCTACCGAGCGTTATACGCGTCCGCCAGCACGATATACAGAGGCTTCGTTAGTTAAGAAATTGGAAGAGCTTGGTATTGGACGTCCATCAACTTATGCGCCTACAATTTCTACCATTCAAAATAGAAATTATATCGAAAAAGGTACCGTTGATGGCGTAGAGCGTGACTATACGCAACTTACACTAAGTAACGGACAAGTAAAAGATATAACCCTAACAGAAAAAGTAGGTTCAGATAAAGGGAAATTAGTGCCTACCGATATCGGTATGATTGTTACCGATTTCCTAGTGAATCATTTTGATGCGATTTTAGATTACAATTTTACTGCAAAAGTAGAAGCGGATTTTGATGAAATTGCTGAAGGAAACGAAGACTGGACGAAGATGATGAAAAACTTCTATAAAGATTTTCATCCTGTTGTGGAAGATGTAAAAGAAAATGCCGATCGAGAATCTGGTGAACGTATTTTGGGTAAAGATCCAAAAACAGGCAAGCAGGTTAGTGTGCGTTTAGGGCGTTTCGGACCTATGGTTCAAATAGGAACGGTTGACGATGAAGAAAAGCCACAATTCGCAAGTTTAGGACCAGACCAGCAATTAACAACTATCACTTATGAAGAGGCGATGGACTTATTTCAGCTTCCTAAAACTTTAGGGGAGTTTCAAGGTGAAGAGGTGTTAGTGAATAACGGACGTTTCGGACCTTATGTGAAGTTTGGTGACGCGTTTGTGTCGCTGCCTAAAGGTGTTGATCCTTTAAGTGTGGAACTGGATGATGCTATTGTTTTAATTAAAGAAAAACAAAAAGCTGATGCGCCTATATATATGTATAAGGATTTACCTGTTCAAAAAGGAAAAGGGCGTTTTGGACCATTTATTAAATGGAACGATATGTTCATTAATGTGAATAAAAAATACGATTGGGATAACTTATCTGATGATGATATTGTTGAATTAATTGAAACGAAAATTCAAAAAGAAATCGATAAGGTTATTCATAATTGGGAAGATGAAGGTATTCGTGTAGAGAAGGCCCGCTGGGGAAGACACAACGTGTTAAAAGGTAAAATTAAAGTAGAATTGCCTAAAACGGTTGATGTTACCGACATGACTTTAGAAGAAGCTCAAGGCATTATTGAAGCCAATACACCAAAGAAAAAAGCAACCAAAAGAAAACCAGCAGCTAAAAAGAAACCTGCTGCTAAAAAGAAATAGTATTAGATGAATTTTAATTTCCTTTCGCCGGTTTCAGATTTAGTATTAGCTCATAACGAATTATTATCAACACAAGCTCTAGGAAGAAAACTTAAAATACATTCTGCTCAACTCGGGATTCCAGATCTCGATGGTGTAGATATCGCTATTATTGGTGTTCTGGAAAATAGAAATGATATCAATTATATTGGTGAGGAATTTCAGTTAAATGAAATTCGTAAAGCCTTCTATAGTTTGTTTCCTGGTAGTTGGAATACTACCGTTGCCGATTTAGGTGATATTCACAAAGGCGAATCTGTTGAAGATACTTATTTTGCAGTAAAGGAAGCTATAAGCATCTTAGTGCAAAAGAAAATCATACCAGTTATTTTAGGAGGATCTCAGGATTTAACCTATGCGAATTATCGTGCTTACGACGATTTAATTCCTATGGTTAATATTGTAAATGTAGATGCTCAATTCAATTTAGGAGATTCGTCAAAACCTATAAAAAACAACAGTTTTGTAGGTAAAATTATTCTGGATGAACCTTACAACCTTTTTAACTACGCTACTATAGGCTATCAAACCTACTTTAATTCTCAAGAAGAGTTAGATCTTATGGATAGTTTGTATTTTGAATCCTACCGACTGGGGCAGGTATCTCACGATATTACTTCAGTAGAGCCAGCACTAAGAGATGCGAATATTGTAAGTATCGATCTGAACGCGGTTAAAGGTTCTGAGCTTGGGCTTAATCAAAGGTATTCACCAAACGGATTAGACGGGAAGGAAATCTGCGCTATTGCCCGTTATGCCGGAATTAGCAATAAAGTGAGCTCTTTTGGGATTTATGAATATAAGCCCTCAAAAGATGATGAGATGACTTCTTTACTTATAGCTCAGATGTTATGGTATTTTATTGAGGGTGTAAACTACCGCGTGCTGGATGATGATTTTTCTGATGAAAATAGCTATCAAAAGTTTACAACGCTTATTGAGGAGGAGGATTTAGTCTTCTATAAAAGCAATAAAACAGGGCGTTGGTGGATAGAAATACCTTTTTTATCGGAAGTTAATAATAAATTGAAGAGACATACGTTATTACCTTGCACACATCAAGATTATACTGATGCTTGCAATAATATAATTCCAGAGCGTTGGTATAAAGCGTTTCAGAAAAATTGTGTTTAACAACTCGTAGTACGTTAATCCGATATACTACCGTTGAAGTGTTATTTTTTCACGATGAAACGTTATTTTTTTAGATAAATAGTTGTTTTTTAAAAAATATATAAATATGTTTACGCTCTCGGAATCGAAAAGCTAAATAAATTAACCTCGAGTTTACTATGGATATGAAGAAGTTATTATTATTAACCACAGTTCTAGCAGTTCTGGCCAGTTGTGGCTCTAAAGATAGGGGCGAACTAGTTGGTGTGAAAGGAAAAAAATGGCATCCAGAAAAGCCTTATGGGATGCAGCTTATTCCTGGTGGCGCATTTATCATGGGTAAGGCTGATGATGATCTGGCTGGCGTACATGATGCACCTGCGAAAACGGTTACTGTGCGTTCTTTTTACATGGACGAAACAGAAATTACTAATAGCGAATACCGTCAGTTTGTAAACTGGGTAAGAGATTCAATTGTAAGAATGAAATTGGCTGTTTTAGCTGATGAGGTAGGATTAACTCCTGAAGATGGAGGTATTGGAGAGTATGCATTTAAAGATGTAGATACAACCAATATGTCTGTTTATGAAAAGTATATGTTTGAAAACTATACGGGATTAGGACCAACAGGTTATGAAGGAAGAAAAATTAACAAAGACGTTGATTTGATTTTTGATACTGCCGAATATCCAGATGAGTACTATACAGAGGTTATGGATACTATGTATTTGCCTTTAGAAGAGTCTTTTAACGGGCAACGTACTTGGGATGTAACGAAATTTAAATTTCAATACAATCACATGGACATTCAAGAAGCTGCTAGAAATAGAGGTGTGAAGCGTAAAGACGTTATCTTGAAAGAAGAAATTGAAATTTATCCAGATACTACAGTGTGGATTAGAGATTTTGCTTACTCGTATAACGAGCCAATGCATAACGATTACTTCTGGCACGATGCTTTTAGTGATTATCCTGTAGTAGGCGTAACTTGGAAACAAGCTAAAGCATTTTGTGAGTGGAGAACACTTTGGAAAAATACTTACCAAAAATCTAAAGCAGGATCTTCTCCTGTGAATACATTCAGATTGCCTTCTGAAGCAGAGTGGGAATACGCTGCTAGAGGTGGACTACAAGCAGCAACTTACCCTTGGGGTGGGCCTTATACAAAATCGGATAGAGGATGTTTTATGGCAAACTTTAAACCTGTAAGAGGTGATTATGCAGCCGATCAAGCTTTGTATACTGTTGAAGCTAAGTCTTACGACCCTAACGATTACAACTTATACAATATGGCTGGAAACGTTTCAGAATGGGTAAATGCATCTTACGATCCTTCAGCATACGAATATACATCTACAATTAACCCGAGTGTTAACGATGCCGATAACCAACGTAAAATCGTTAGAGGTGGTTCTTGGAAAGATGTTGCTTACTTCTTACAAGTAAGTTCAAGAGATTATGAATATGCAGATTCAGCAAGAAGTTATATTGGCTTTAGATCCGTTCAAGATTATATGGGGACACAAGTAACAGCGAACGGTCAAAAGTAATATTCCAATTTTTTTAAAATAATTAAAATTAACCTACTAAAAATTTAAAACCGAACATTATGGCAAAGTCAAAAGCAAGCAAGAAATTTATGAATATGGCATACGGATTAGGTGCCGCTATCGTAATTGTTGGAGCATTATTCAAAATTATTCACTTCGAAATCGGACCATTAACAGGTAACGTTATGTTAACAATTGGTCTTGTTACTGAAGCAATTATTTTCGCATTATCAGCATTCGAACCAGTTGATGAAGATTTAGATTGGGCTTTAGTATACCCAGAATTAGCAGGTGGAGCTAAAGCAGATAAAGCTGAAGCAAAACAAGACGCACAAGGATTATTATCTAAAAAATTAGATGATTTATTAAAAGAAGCTAAAATTGATGGAGAATTAATCTCTAGCTTAGGTAACAGCATTAAGAACTTCGAAGGTGCAGCTAAAAACATCAGCCCAACAGTTGATTCTATCCAAGCTACTAAAAAGTACGGAGAAGAAATGTCTTTAGCAGCTGCTCAAATGGAGTCTTTAAACAGCTTATATAAAGTACAATTAGAAAGTGTAAACAAACAAGCTACTATCAACCAAGAGTCTGTAGAAAATGCAGCTAAGTTAAAAGAGCAAATGCAAGCTTTAGCATCTAACTTATCTTCTTTAAATGGAGTTTACGGTGGGATGTTATCTGCAATGAGTAAATAATTAGGGGAATTAATCTCGAATTAAAATAATTAATCAAGACCTAATTAATAAACATGGCAGGAGGAAATTTATCACCTAGACAGAAAATGATTAATCTGATGTATTTAATATTTATAGCGATGCTAGCTTTAAATATGTCAAAAGAAGTGCTTTCAGCCTTCGGATTAATGAACGAAAAGCTTACAAAATCTAATGTGTCAAATACTGTTCAAAACAACAGTTTTATGGCAAGTTTAGAGCAAAAAGCTACAGATCAACCAGAAAAATACGAACCATTAAAAGCTAAAGCGGTTCAAATTGACGCCTTAGCAAAAAACTTTGATGATTATTTATCAGAATTAAAAGGTAAAATGACCGCTAAAATTGATGATCCTACAGATTATGAGATCATGGATAAAGGGGATTACCTTGATGAAAACTTCTTCCAAGGAGATAAAATCAAAGAAGATGGTAAAGAGTTTTTAAACCAAATAGCAACTTTTAGAGATGGTGTTGTAAACCTTTTAAAAGATGAAAAAGGTATGGAGTCTGTTATTAAAGATGTGCAAGCAGAATTTAATACCGATCCTGTAACGAACAGAGATGGTTTAGAAGTAAACTGGTTAGATTACCACTATAAAGGATTCCCTTTAGTAGCTTCATTAACTAAAATGACGCAACTACAGGCAGATATTAAAACTACAGAATCTGAAGTTTTATCTACAATGTTACAAGGGACACTTTCTAGCGAGGTATCTATGACAAACTATACGACGTTAATGGAAACATCAAAATCAGCTTACTTTAATGGTGAGGAGTTTGATGGAAACATTGTACTAGGTCGTAAAGATGCATCTACTAAGCCAACACGTGTAGAGTTAACTTTAGACGGTAAAGCACTTACTGAAGATCAATACGTTATTGAAGAAGGTAAAGTGAAATTAAAAATTGGTACGGGTAATGTAGGAGAGCATAAAATTGAAGGTAAATTAATTTTTGCTCAAGATGGTGAAGAAATTGAAGTACCTGTAAATTCATCTTTCGCAACAGTTTCTAAACCAAATTCAGCGACTATTTCTGCTGATAAAATGAATGTTGTATATAGAGGTGTTAAAAACCCTATGACGATTTCATTTGCAGGTATCCCTGACAATAAAGTAAATGCTAGTGCCTCTGGTTTATCTAGAAAATCTGGAAGTTCTTACGTTATGGATGCAACACGTATTAAAGGTAGAGAAGTAACTATTAATGTTACTGGTACTTTACCAGATGGTACTAAAGTTGGAGATAAAGCTAAATTTAGAATTAAAGATTTACCAAAACCAACTGGTACTGTTAGAGGTGAAGATGGATCTATTAAAATGCAACGTAATAGTTTGAAAATTTCTACTATTGGAGCTAAGTTTGATGATTTCGATTTCGAATTACCTTTACGTGTTACAGGATTTAAATTTAAAGTGCCTGGACAACCAACCATTAATGTTAATGGAAACAAGTTAGATAGTAGAGCACAACAAGCTTTAGCTCGTGCTAAACGTGGGTCAGGTGTTCAAATATTTGACATTGAAGCTAAAGCAACTGGAGTAAGTGTAATACTTAAGAAAGTATCTCCAGTGTTTATTGAGCTTACAAATTAAAAGTTCTATAATAATATAACAGAACTTATCGTTAATACATTAAGTATTTAAGGTAAATAAGTACAATATATAACATCCGTAAAGATGATGTTGCTTGCAACGGAAACCATGCGGATGTTTTATAATACCATTAGAAATAATAAATATAAGCAGATGAAATTAAGAAATTTTTTATTAACCCTTGTAGCTGTTTTTACAGTCTCTAATATATTTGCTCAGGCGAATATATTAAATGCAAAAAGCCCTGATGAAATTGGTGTTAGAACAGAAAGTCAAAAAGCTGTAGATAACGATAAACCTTTGGAGTATGGCTATGTTGATGATAGAGATATCTTATTTTCAAAAATGGTTTGGGAAAAGATTGTTCTTGATGAACGTGCAAATTTCCCATTATATTACCCAATCGACACGAACAATATCGGACACGATAGACGTTCGTTGTACGATGTGCTTATGAAGAGCATTCAAAATGGTGATATTGAAAATATTTATAGTGACTCTTATTTTACAACAAAAAGAACACTTAAAGATATTGAAGCTTCGTTAGCGATGGTTGATACTACTGAATTAGGTATCGAGCAAATTAATGCTGGTGAAGAATTATCTGTTGAGTATATTAACAGAAGAGATCTTACAGCTGCTGATATTAAAGAATACCATATTAAAGGATTGTGGTATTTTGACAAACGTCAAGCTGAAATGAAATACCGTTTATTAGGTATTGCACCAGTGGCTCCGGATGTTAACTTTATTGATACAGATCAACAAGATTTAGTAGAATTATTTTGGGTATTCTTCCCAGATGCTAGAGAAGTTTTACACGAAGCGAAATCTTTTAACAATGAAAATAGTTCAATTCCTTTTTCATTCGATCACGTTTTAAATGCACGCCGTTTCCATGGTTATATTTATAGAGAAGAGAATGTACAAGGTGATAGAGCGATTTCAGAATATGTATCAGATAATGCTTTAATGCAATTGTTAGAATCACAAAGAATCAAAGATAAAATTAGAGATTTCGAGTTAGATATGTGGACTTACTAATTTCTAACTTAATAAATAATATTAAAAGCGCCTACTTTTTAAAGTGGGCGCTTTTTGTTTTACTTGGAGCGTTAATTGTCGCTTCTAAAATTCTATTTATTAATCAATGGGCTTTCTGTTTATTTATTAACTTTACTTCATTAATCCTTACATTGAAATTATGAAAAAAATTACATTAGCTCTGTTTTGCTTTTTAATTGGTACAACTTTAGTTTTTAGCCAAGATGCCACTGCCCCTAAAGATGCCAGTGCGAGTGCTGCTCAAGCTAATAACCCATTAGCTAATATGACAGCAGTAAGCTTTCAAAATTATTATTTCCCCAAATTAGCTGAAGCACCCGATGCAGCTTTTATGAATACAACTTGGGTTCGTTTTGCTAAACCAATTTCTAAAGGGAAGCTGTTACTAAGAGCATCTATGCCTTTTTCTTCTTTAGGAATGCCTAATACCAACGGAGTTGTGAACACCACTAGTGGTACAGGAGATTTTAATGCATTTTTATCATATAATTTTGTTTCTAACGCAACAACAACAATGGGTATTGGTCCATCTGTAACTGCGCCAACGGCTTCTGATGATGTTTTAGGAGCTGGGAAATGGCAAGGTGGTTTTGCATTTGTAGCGTTTGTGGCTAAGTCCCCCATTTTTCAATTTGGTGGTTTAATTACATGGCAGGCTTCATTTGCAGGAGATGAAGATAGAGCAGCAACCAGTTTAGCTGCTATACAACCATTTTATTTTTGGCAATTAGGTAAAGGAACTTATTTAAGAGGTGCTCCTATTTGGGTATTAGACTTTAAAAAAGAGGCTTATTCAGTGCCTATTGCTTTAGGTATTGGTAAAGTTGTAAAAATGGGTAACACCGTATTTAACATGTATGTAGAGCCGCAGTATTCTATTTATGTAGAAGGTGTTCAACCTGTTTTTCAGGTTCTAACGGGAATCAATTTACAATTCATGAATTAATACAGCTGGCTATTAGCTGCTGTTAAGTATATAAAATCTCAGGCTTTATGGTCTGAGATTTTCGTTTTTATAGATTTTGATTTTAGCTTTAATATAACTTATTACTTCATTAGATATATCTTTTTAAGATGCGTAATTTTGTAAGTATGAAAGTTGATTATATAGTTGTAGGTACTGGTATTGCAGGCATTTGTTTCTGTGAATTGTTATGTGCTCAAGGGAAGAGCTTCGTTGTGTTGGACAATGGCTCACAAAAGTCATCTGCAGTTGCAGGTGGGTTATACAATCCTGTTGTTTTAAAACGCTTTACCTCGGTTTGGAAAAGTGATGAGCAGATAGCCTTAGCTTTACCTTTTTATCAGCAACTAGAGGAAAAATTAGGCGTTAAATTGGATTATAAAATTCCTGTGTACCGTAAGTTTGCTTCATTGGAAGAGCAAAACAATTGGTTCTCGGCCTGTGATAAGCCTTTACTTTCTAAATGGCTTTCTCCTAAAGTGATTAAAAATTCAAATGCGGCTATTGATGCACCTTTTGGTTTTGGAGAAGTTCTAGATACGGGGCGTATCGATGTTAAGACGCTTGTAGATACTTACCAACAAAGGTTAAAAGAGGAGGGCCTGTTTATTGAAGAAGGTTTTGACTATGATTTGCTCATTAATAATCCCGATTCGATACAGTATAAGGATATTCAAGCGAAACACATTGTTTTTTCTGAAGGCTTTGGTATTAAACAAAACACCTTTTTTAACCATTTACCATTAGTTCCTGCAAAAGGCGAGTTGCTTATTATTCATGCTCCTGAACTTAAAATTAATTTTGTGCTAAAAGCAGGTGTCTTTCTAATTCCATTAGATAACGATCAATATATTGTAGGGGCAACTTATGAGTGGAAAGATTTAACAAATAAAACTTCCGATAAGGCGCGAACAGAACTTTTATCAAAATTAAAAAAACTGATTGATTGTCCGTTTGAAGTCGTTAATCAAGTTGCTGGAGTTCGGCCTACAGTGAAAGACCGTCGACCATTGGTGGGACAACACCCCCAATTTAAAAATCTTTATGTTTTAAACGGACTTGGCACCCGAGGCGTTATGATAGGTCCTTATGTTGCAAAGCAGTTGTATGACTTTATAGAATACCAGACTCCTTTAGAAGACGATATTGATATCAAAAGGTTTCAAGATTTGATGACTTAATTAAATAGGTTCTGTTACAGCTTATTCGATGCTTGCGTTAGGGATTGAGGCATTTGTTGAAGCTCTTTTTTTGTTTTTCTCAAAAAAAAGCGACTGCCAAAATATTTATATTCATGAGCTCTTTAATTTAATGTAGAAAACAGTGAATAAAGCCCGACCCTTGTGGTAACGCCAAAATCTTAATTTTCCTTGGTAATCGTTTTATCGTAGTGCATAAAAATATTAATCCATATGTTTCTGGAAAGCCTTAAAATAATAGGCATACATACAATTAACGTGATGACTATGGATATAAAAATAGCGTTTACTCCAGCGTTAAACACAAAAAAGGCGATAACAAATGCGGCCACAGCAAAAGCAATACCAACGGCGTAGCTTACATACATGGAACCGTAGAAAAACGAAGGCTCTATTTTGTATTTGGTATGACAATGTGAGCATTTTTCATGCATATCCAAGGCTTCAGAGAGGATGTAAGGATTTGTGTTTTTAAACATAGATTCTCCATGACATTTCGGACAGGCTCCTGTGAAAATACTATATAATTTAGATCCTTTTTTAAACATATAATTTAATGTATTTTTGCGGCTTCAATTGCAAGACAAAAATAGCATATTAAACATATAACACTTGTGATAAAAGTTACATTTCTATGATGAACATTCATAATTTATCGATTTCATTTCAAGGGGAATACCTGTTTGAAGATATTACATTCAAACTGGGTAATGGTGATCGTATAGGGTTAATAGGGAAAAATGGTGCCGGTAAATCGACAATGCTTAAAATCTTATCGAAAGAAATGGAGCCTGATACCGGACAAATTGCGGCCGATAAAGATCTTAAAATAGGATTTTTAAAGCAGGACATCGATTTTATTTTAGGGAGAACTGTTCTAGAAGAATCCTATGAGGCTTTTACTGAGATTAAAGAAGTTGAAGCTAAAATGGCTGCCGTTAACAATGAAATGGCAGAGCGTACCGATTATGAAAGTGAAGGTTATCATCAATTAATGGTCGATATCAACGAGCTTCAACACCAGTATGAGATTTTAGGAGGTTATAACTACCAAGGTGATACCGAAAAAATACTTCAAGGTTTAGGTTTTAAGCGTGAAGACTTCGATAAGTTAACCGATACTTTTTCTGGTGGATGGCGAATGCGTATTGAATTGGCGAAATTATTACTTCAGAATAACGATATATTACTTCTTGATGAGCCTACCAACCACCTCGATATTGAATCTATTATTTGGTTGGAAGGGTTTTTAAGAAATTATTCGGGTGCCGTGGCCATTGTGTCTCACGATAAAATGTTTTTAGATAACGTTACAAACCGAACTATCGAAATTTCATTAGGACGTATTTACGATTACCCAAAACCTTATTCACAATTTTTGGTATTGCGTGAAGAACTGAGAACCCAACAACTGGCTTCGCAGAAAAATCAGCAAAAGCAAATTGAGCAAACCGAAAAGTTAATTGAAAAGTTTCGTGCTAAAGCTTCTAAAGCGACTATGGCACAATCCTTAATTAAAAAGCTGGATAAAATTGATAGAATTGAAGTTGATGAGGATGATAATAGTGTGATGACGCTTAATTTCCCGGTATCTATTACGCCAGGGAAAGTGGTTGTTGAGGCTGAAGGCGTTTCTAAAAGCTATGGCGATAATCAGGTTTTAAAGAATATTGACTTATTGATTGAACGTGATAGTAAAACTGCTTTTGTTGGTCAAAACGGACAAGGAAAGTCAACATTAGCCAAAATTATGGTTGGTGATGTGAAATATAACGGACATTTAAAGCTTGGGCATAATGTTCAAATTGGATATTTCGCCCAAAATCAAGCTGAGTACCTTGACGGAAATAAAACCGTTTATGATACCATGGTTGATGCCGCTAATGAAACTAATAGAAGTAAGGTACGTGATATTTTAGGATCCTTTTTATTTCGTGGTGAAGAAGCCGATAAATATGTGCGCGTACTTTCTGGGGGTGAACGAAACCGTTTAGCCTTAGCCAAATTGATGCTGCAACCATTCAATGTTTTGATTATGGATGAGCCTACCAACCACCTTGATATTAAATCTAAAAATGTCTTGAAGGATGCTTTAAAACGTTTTGAAGGGACTTTAATTTTAGTATCTCACGATCGTGATTTTCTACAAGGTTTAACCAATGTAGTTTACGAATTTAAAGATCATAAACTTAAGGAGTATTTGGGTGATATTGATTTTTACTTAGAGCAGCGTCAAGTAGAAAGTTTAAGAGAAGTTGAAAAGCGCACCGTGGTTAAAACCGAAGCGCCAAAGGAGAAAAAACAGCATTCTTACGAAGATCAAAAGAAACTCAAGTCTTTAAATAATAAACTGAGTAATGTTGAATCTAAAATCAATCAGTTAGAACGAGATATTAAAGCTATTGATCTTGAACTTGAAGTGAATTACGAAGAAACTACATCGCAGCCTAACTTTTTTGATAACTACCAGAAAAAGAAAACGGATTTAGAAGCGCTTGTAGAGAAATGGGAAGCCATTCACATGGAGATTGATACTTTCGAGTTGTAACTTTTTAAGCTTTTTTTAACTTTTCGCGGAAAAGTATTGGGTAATTTTGGCGACTACACCGCTAAAATATTGATAATGCGAAAAATTATACTTTCTGTAATAGGCGTTTTACTTATTGCCCTATCCTTCTTTGGAGCTCAAAAATTAATTGCGAGTAAAAACAAACCAAAGCCTGTAAAAGAAAAGATTATTAAAACGGTATTTACCGATACAGTAAAGAATACAACCGTAAAAATTATCATTCCAGCTACGGGCAGCTTAGTTGCCAAGCAACGTGTTGAATTGTATGCTGAAGTGGAAGGGATTTTTAAGCCTTCACGAGTATTATTTAAACCTGGGCAAACCTATAAAAAAGCACAGACTTTAATAAGTATTGATGCCCAAGAGCATTATGCCAGTGTACAATCGGCTAAAAGTAGTCTTTATAGTTTGGTGTCTTCTATTATGCCCGATTTACGCTTAGATTTCCCTAAGGTGTATCAGAAATGGCAAAACTATTTAAATGGCTTCGACTTAAACAAGACGACACCTATACTTCCTGAAATTTCATCAGACACAGAAAATTACTTCATCACAGGTCGTGGTATTGTAACGAGCTACTATAATGTTAAAAATTTAGAACAGCGTTTATCAAAATTCAAAATTCCAGCACCTTTTACAGGAATCTTAACAGAAGCTTTAGTTACGGAAGGCTCCTTAGTTCGTAACGGACAAAAATTAGGCGCGTTTATTGATCCGTCGGTTTACGAGATGGAAGTGGCATTAAGTGAAAATTATGCAAGTCTATTAAAAGTTGGTGAACCTGTTGTTTTAAATAGTTTAGATGAAACCGAAACCTATAAGGGGCATGTTTCCCGTGTAAACGGAAGTATTGATGCCACAACTCAAACCATTACAGCTTATATTGATGTGGCCGACAAAAACTTAAAAGAGGGTATGTATTTAGAAGCCCAAATTGATGCTAAGAAAGAAGAAAATGCCATTGAGATTGATAGGAACTTATTATTAGAAAATGATGAAGTTTTTGTGGTACGGGATAGCATTTTAGGAACCATACCTGTAAAACCTGTTCATTTTTCTGAAACTACAGTGGTTTTAAAAAATATTCCAGATGGAACCGTGATACTAGAAAAAAATGTTCCAGGCGCATATGCTGGGATGCTAGTAAAACCATTTAAAGAAGTAACATCTAAAAAAGACGCTGAGTAATGAGGAAACTAATAGCATATTTTATTAAGTACCACGTTGCTGTTAATGTGTTTCTTTTAGCGTTTTTTGTGTTTGGTGTTATTGGATTGTATTCACTTAAATCGTCCTTTTTCCCTTTAGTAGATTCTAAAATCATAACGGTTAACATCACCTACCCTGGAGCTTCACCTCAAGAGATTGAAGAGGGTGTCGTTTTAAAAATCGAAGATAATCTTAAAGGCCTTCGAGGATTAGATCGTGTGACTTCGGTATCCAAAGAAAATAGTGGAACTATAACCGTAGAAATCGAAAAGGGTGAAAATATAGACTTCATGCTTTTGGAGGTTAAAAATGCGGTAGATCGTGTTCCGTCGTTCCCCGTTGGCATGGAACCTCTAATTGTAGCTAAACGCGAGGAAGTTCGAGAAACGATCTCTTTCGCGTTAAGCGGAAAAAATGTGCCACTAGCCACGCTAAAGCAAATTGGAAGGCAAGTAGAAAATGATTTAAGAGCCATTCCAGGTATTTCACAAATTGAAGTGACTGGTTACCCGGAAGAAGAAATAGAAATAGCCGTAAACGAAAGCAGCTTATTGGCTTATGATATTAGTTTTTCTGATGTATCTCAGGCTGTAAGTGCCTCTAATATATTGGTTACAGGTGGGAATATAAAAACAGATGCCGAAGAATATTTAATTCGTGCAAACAACCGTTCCTATTATGGTGACGAGTTGTCTAATATTGTGGTTAAGGCTACAAATGAAGGGAAAACGGTTAGACTTAAAGATGTAGCGATTATTCGTGATCGCTTTTCAGAAACGCCTAACGCTACATTCTTTAATGAAGATCTAGCAGTCAATGTCACAGTTACCAGTACAAATAATGAAGATTTAATATCGTCTGCCGATAAGGTTAATGCCTATATAGAAGGCTATAACCAAAGTCATAATAATGTGAGGCTTAACGTTGTTCAAGATCGATCGATCACACTAAAACAACGTACGCAGTTATTAACCGAGAATGCTATTGTAGGGATGCTACTTGTATTGGCGTTTTTATCACTATTTTTAAATACACGTTTAGCTTTCTGGGTTGCTTTTGGATTGCCAGTTTCTTTCTTGGGGATGTTTATTTTTGCCGGTCAGTTTGATGTCACCATTAACGTACTATCCCTTTTCGGGATGATTATCGTAATTGGTATCTTGGTTGATGACGGTATTGTTATTGCCGAAAATATTTATCAGCATTACGAAAAAGGAAAATCTCCTGTGCAAGCAGCTATCGATGGTACTATGGAAGTGATTCCTCCTGTTGTATCTGCCATCATAACAACGCTATTGGCCTTTTCATTATTTCTGTTTTTAGACAGTAGAATTGGTGAGTTTTTTGGTGAAGTCTCTGTTATCGTCATTTTAACTTTAGTGGTTTCATTAGTAGAAGCCCTAATTATTCTTCCGGCTCACTTGGCGCATTCCAAAGCCCTAATGAAACCTGTAGAAGAAGAAAACCCGTCAAAAATTAAATTGTTTTTTGCTAAAATGCGAGGCATCAATAGGCTAGGGGATAGAATTATGACTTTTCTAAGAGATAAGGTTTACAGTCCTATTTTCGATTTTGTATTAGAATTTAAGATGTTATCGCTTGGTATTTTTGTAGCCATTTTAGTTTTAACCTTTGGAGCTATTGGAGGTGGTATTATAGGTATGACCATCTTTCCTTCTATTGCGAGTGATCGTGTAAGCGTAGAACTAGATATGCCTAACGGAACCAATGTGAAAATCACAGATTCTATTATATCGATGATTGAACAAAAGGCTTTTATAGTAAATAAAGAATTTACCGAAAAATATTTAGAGGGAACAGATAAAGAGTTGTTTGAAAATACCATTCTAAAACTAAACAGTTCCTCCAGTGCCAGTTTACAATTAAATATGCTTCCTGGTGAAGAACGTCCTGATGCCATTAGTGCTAGTTTGGTCGCAAACCGTTTAAGAGAATTGGTGGGGCCTATTATAGGCACCGAGCGATTAATATTTGGTTCAGGAGGTAATTTTGGTGGTAGTCCGGTTTCTGTTTCGTTATTAAGTAATAATATCGACGATTTAAAAGGAGCCAAAGTGGCATTAAAAAATGCGCTTCAAGAAAACCCTTTATTAAAAGATATTGAAGATAATGACCCGGCAGGTATCAAAGAGATTCGTTTAGAACTCAAAGAAAGTGCTTACTTATTAGATCTGGATTTAAGAACCGTTATGGATCAAGTTCGAGCAGGATTTTTTGGTGCTCAAGCACAACGCTTTCAACGTGGTCAAGATGAAATTCGCGTTTGGGTGCGATACGATCGTTCTAATAGAGAATCTATAAATAATCTAGACGATATGCGAATCGTTACGCCTTCAGGAAGTCGTGTTACTTTAAAAGATATTGCAAGTTATACCATCGAACGTGGCGATGTCGCGATTAATCACTTATCTGGACAACGTGAAATTCAAGTATCGGCCGATTTAAAAGACCCGAGTACGAGTTCTACAGATATTCTGGACGACATTAAAGCCAATATAATTCCTGCCATTCAATCGCAATATCCTACCATATCAACCTCGTATGAAGGACAAAAAAGGGAAGCCAATAAATTATCATCATCATTAAAAAAGGCAGGAATCCCCATATTGCTACTTATATATATCACAATAGCCTTTACCTTTAGAAGCTATAGTCAGCCATTGTTATTAATATTATTAGTTCCCTTTAGTTTAACAGCCGTAGGTTGGGGGCACTGGTTGCTAGGATTTCCTGTAAATGTGCTTTCTTTATTAGGTATCATTGCCCTAATAGGGATCATGGTAAACGATGGCTTGGTGTTAATCGGTAAATTTAATAGTAATTTGAGAGAAGGTATGACCTTTGATGACGCGCTGTCTGAAGCGGGCAAGTCAAGATTTAGAGCCATCTTCCTAACCTCATTAACCACCATAGCAGGTTTAGCGCCATTACTCTTAGAAAAAAGTAGACAAGCACAGTTTTTAAAACCTATGGCTATTTCCATTTCCTTCGGAATTGGTTACGCTACCATTTTAACCTTATTAGTGTTGCCCTTGTTTTTATCCTTTAGTAATGATATTAAAAGGCATACCAAATGGTTAGCGACTGGTAAAAAAGTTACAAAAGAAGAAGTTGAACGCGCGATTAAAGAGCAAAATGAAGAAAATGCACATTAAAACCATTATTGCTACTATCCTATTATTGACACAGGCATCGTTAGTAGCTCAAGAAGTCCTGACCCAGGAAAAAGCTGTGAGCTTAGCTTTGGAAAATAACTATGGAATTAAATTAGTTAATAAAGATCTAGAAATAGCAACCAATAATGCAGACATATTAAATTCGGGTTACCTGCCTACATTAACAGGAAATGCAGGAGCTACTATTAATCGAGATAATACCGAAGCCGAATTTTCAGATGGCAGGGTTACCGAACTTAAAGGAGCCGAAAGTTCTCGATATAATGCCTCTGTAGATTTAAATTATGTGTTGTTTGATGGGCTAGGCCGCTCATATTATTACAAACGCCTAAAAGAAACTAAAGCATTAACCGAACTTGAAGTGCGTGCCACTATAGAAAATACGGTCATGCAATTGTTTACCATATATTATAATGTTGCCGAAATTGCCGATAATTATAATGCCATCACTCAAACTTTCGAAATCTCCAAAGATCGACTAAAGAGATCCCAATATCAATTTGAGTACGGACAAAACACAAAACTCGATGTCCTTAATGCCGAAGTCGATATCAATAATGATAGTATTACCGTGTTAAATACCAGGCAGCAGCTTAGAAATTATAAAAGAGACCTAAACTTGGTATTAGGTAACGCTGTGTCCAATGAATTTGATGTAGACACCAATATCGGTTTTAATACCATTTATGATAAGGAAGCGCTCAAGCAAAAAGCCATAGCAAACAACATAAGTATTCTACAAGCCAATAAAAATATAGACATTAGTGAGCTGGGAATAAATTCCGAGAAATCGACCTTTTTGCCTACTGTTGGTTTAATAGGTAGTTATGGTTGGAATAAAAGCGATAATAATGCAGCATCATTTGTATCGGTTTCTACAACAACCGGATTGTCAGGTGGGGTTAACCTGAGTTGGAACCTCTTCGATGGCGGGAGTACCATAACCAGAGTGAAGAATGCTAAAATTAATTTAGAAACCCAAAAAATTCAAAAGGAACAGTTGCTCCTTACATTAGAGCGCGACTTTAATAATGCTTGGGATAACTATCACAACCGTTTAAATATATTTCGATTGGAAGAAGATAACATTCGAACTTCTCAAAACAACTTCGATCGTACACAAGAGAAATTCAAATTGGGACAAGTTAATTCAATCGAGTTTCGTCAGGCGCAACTCAATTTATTAAATGCAGAACTCAATAGGAACAAAGCCAAGTACCTGGCTAAAATTGCCGAATTAGAAATGCTACAAATTAGTGGAGAACTTTTAAATGTAGAATTTTAAAGAATGACTACTGCTTAACCTTTATTAGGGGCGGAGGCGAGCAATTTTGTCATTAACCTATATATTAGGTAAAATGATATTCAAAAATATAAGGTTATATAAGGATGCTTAATCTTTATATAACCTTTCTTTATTTGGAGAAAGTAAGCATATAGGGTTTTATTAGCCTTTCGGCGGAAGTATCCGCGTTAGGTTTCATCATAGGCATTTCATTATTATAATATGATGGGACTTCATATTTTTTTAGTTTGGTTTCCAGCTGAAGCCTAATAACGGTTGTCACCCTAAGCTTGTCGAAGGGCAATCCAAGGTAGAAGTTAGATATTAGAGTTTAAAAGTTAAAAGTTTGAGCTTGCCACACAAAGTTTCATAGATCTAACAAATCCATAGACAAAGGATTTGTTTTAATTTACTCAAAGCTGCCGAACTGGAAACGAAACTCATTTCCCCCTTGAGGGGGTTGGGGGTGTTTTGAGACAGTCAACAGTCAATAGTCAACAGTTAAAAGTTTGAACTCGGCACACAACGTTTCATAGATCTAACAAATCAATACACAAAGGATTTATTTTAATTACTCCAACCTGCCGAACTGGAAACGCAACTCATTTCCCCTCTTGAGGGGGTTTGGGGGTGTTTTGAAATAGTCAATAGTCAATAGTCAAAAGTTTACTATGTAATCAACACGTTTACTGAAAGTTAAAAACATCATCAAAAAAACTTCAAAAAAAAGCGATAAAAAGTTTGTTTGGGAGAAGTAAAGGTTTGTATATTTGCACCCCGCTAACAAAGGCATATGCCTATAAAGCGGAAGTTCATTGAGTGGTTTTGGTATTAAGATAAGGTTAAAAAAACTTTAAAAAAATAATCAAAAAAAATGTTGCTAGGTTCTAAAAAGGTTGTATGTTTGCAGCCGCTAAAAACAGCAGGTCTGTTGGAGGTTTAAAGTTCATAAAGTGATATTGGTTATTGAGATTTAAAGCGAAAAAAAACTTTAAAAAAATATCAAAAAAACATTGTGAGTTAAAAAAAAGGGTTTTACATTTGCACCCGCTTAGCAAGGAAACGAGCTAAAGAAAAGAGAAATAAGTTCATAAACATATTGAATTGACAGCGTAAGAATTAAATTGGAAACGATTTAATTCAACAAAGAGAATAGACCATTTTGAGTACTAGAGATTCTAATTAGTTGTTAAAGTTGTTACCTTTTAGGTAGCACATAAAAATTTAACGATGAAGAGTTTGATCCTGGCTCAGGATGAACGCTAGCGGCAGGCCTAACACATGCAAGTCGAGGGGTAACAGGGGAGCTTGCTTCCGCTGACGACCGGCGCACGGGTGCGTAACGCGTATGCAATCTACCTTTTGCTACTGGATAGCCCAGAGAAATTTGGATTAACACAGTATAGTATCATATTACTGCATGGTATTTATGATTAAAGGCTACGGCAAAAGATGAGCATGCGTCCTATTAGCTAGTTGGTGTGGTAACGGCATACCAAGGCAACGATAGGTAGGGGCCCTGAGAGGGGGATCCCCCACACTGGTACTGAGACACGGACCAGACTCCTACGGGAGGCAGCAGTGAGGAATATTGGACAATGGAGGCAACTCTGATCCAGCCATGCCGCGTGCAGGATGACTGCCCTATGGGTTGTAAACTGCTTTTATACAGGAAGAAACTGCTCTACGTGTAGAGTTCTGACGGTACTGTAAGAATAAGGATCGGCTAACTCCGTGCCAGCAGCCGCGGTAATACGGAGGATCCAAGCGTTATCCGGAATTATTGGGTTTAAAGGGTCCGTAGGTGGATGATTAAGTCAGGGGTGAAAGTTTGCAGCTCAACTGTAAAATTGCCCTTGATACTGGTTATCTTGAATCATTATGAAGTGGTTAGAATATGTAGTGTAGCGGTGAAATGCATAGATATTACATAGAATACCAATTGCGAAGGCAGATCACTAATAATGTATTGACACTGATGGACGAAAGCGTAGGTAGCGAACGGGATTAGATACCCCGGTAGTCTACGCCGTAAACGATGGATACTAGCTGTTCGGATTTATCTGAGTGGCTAAGCGAAAGTGATAAGTATCCCACCTGGGGAGTACGTTCGCAAGAATGAAACTCAAAGGAATTGACGGGGGCCCGCACAAGCGGTGGAGCATGTGGTTTAATTCGATGATACGCGAGGAACCTTACCAGGGCTTAAATGTAAGTTGCATTAGTTAGAGATAGCTATTTCTTCGGACTACTTACAAGGTGCTGCATGGTTGTCGTCAGCTCGTGCCGTGAGGTGTCAGGTTAAGTCCTATAACGAGCGCAACCCCTGTTGTTAGTTGCCAGCGAGTCATGTCGGGAACTCTAACAAGACTGCCAGTGCAAACTGTGAGGAAGGTGGGGATGACGTCAAATCATCACGGCCCTTACGTCCTGGGCTACACACGTGCTACAATGGTAGGGACAGAGAGCAGCCACTTCGCGAGAAGGAGCGAATCTATAAACCCTATCACAGTTCGGATCGGAGTCTGCAACTCGACTCCGTGAAGCTGGAATCGCTAGTAATCGCATATCAGCCATGATGCGGTGAATACGTTCCCGGGCCTTGTACACACCGCCCGTCAAGCCATGGAAGCTGGGAGTGCCTGAAGTCCGTCACCGCAAGGAGCGGCCTAGGGTAAAATCGGTAACTAGGGCTAAGTCGTAACAAGGTAGCCGTACCGGAAGGTGCGGCTGGAACACCTCCTTTCTAGAGAAAGACGACTAATAAGTATCAATAACTATTACGAAAAGATAGTTTATTCTCATTGCTGTTAATTTAAAATAAACAATTTAGTAGAGTCTCATAGCTCAGCTGGTTAGAGCGCTACACTGATAATGTAGAGGTCGGCAGTTCGAGTCTGCCTGAGACTACAAATTGAAGTTAAAAGTTATAAGTGAAAAGTTAAAAGTTCACGAGTAGTTTTTAAAACGTTCATTAAAAAAAGGAAATTTTAGAAGTTGGGAAACCAGTTTGCAGTACGCAGTTGCAGTACACAGTACATCACTAACTGATTACTGGATACTGATACTGAATACTAAAAAAACGGGGGATTAGCTCAGCTGGCTAGAGCGCCTGCCTTGCACGCAGGAGGTCATCGGTTCGACTCCGATATTCTCCACAAAAAATTGATAATTGTTAATTTACAATTGTTAATTATAAACGTTCATTGACATATTGAAACAAGATACATGAAAATAAACTAGGTAAAACTAGAATTTATTTAAGTAATAATAATTTGGATTAATTAGAATCACCACGAGCGATATCTAATTAATCAATAATCAATAGGAAATATTCAATTGATTATAACTCATTAAAAAAGCAAAAAGTACAATAAGCTAAATAAGGGCGTATGGGGAATGCCTAGGCTCTCAGAGGCGATGAAGGACGTGATAAGCTGCGA
>NZ_CP068547.1:3550000-3680000 GCF_016767215.1 Tamlana sp. s12 | reverse complement strand
CATGTAGCATTGTTCGAAGTGCTACATTGAACTATGGAAGAATTTGATGTATTTGTAATAGGTAGTGGTGTCGCTGGACGACTGGTAGCCAAATTATGTACTAGAGAAGGATTAAAAGTGGCTATAACTGATAATAGAGCTTTTGGAGGTACTTGTGCCAATAGAGGCTGTGATCCTAAAAAAGTTATTTTAGGTCCTACAGAGGTGTTTGAAATGGCTAGTAATTTACATGGTAAAGGAGTTTCGGTGTTGCCGGAGTTAAACTGGGAAAAAAATCAAAAATTTAAACGAGAGTTTACCTATAACGTTCCCGCAGGAACCGAAGGGCAATTAAATGATTTGGGAGTAACCTTGTATCATCAATCCCCTAAATTTTTAGATGCTAATACACTTTCTGTAGAAGGAAAAACGGTATCAGCTAAAAAAATAGTTATAGCTACGGGACTTGTTCCAAGAGTTCTAACTTTCGAAGGGGCGAATTACTTAAATACCAGTGATGATTTTTTGAAGTTGAAAAAGCTTCCTAAAAGTATGGTTTTTATTGGTGGTGGTTATGTAGGAATGGAACTTGCTCATATGGCAGCACGATATGGTTGCCAGGTAACGCTAATTGAACGAAACGATGGTATTTTAAAAGCATTTGATAGTGATTTGTCAGCCGACTTGCTTCAAGTTTCAAAAGCATTAGGTATTAAATTTATTTTCAATGCTGAAGTCGATTCCGTAGAAAAACTTCGTAAAAACCACCGTTTAAATTACACGGTCGATGGCAAAAGTAGCTCGTTAAAAGCACGCATAATTTTCAATACAGCAGGACGTGTTCCAGCGATTAGCGAACTAGCTTTAGATAAAGGAAATGTCGCATACTCGGAGGCAGGAGTTACGGTAAATGCTTATTTGCAAAATACTACAAATACAAGTGTGTATGCCTGTGGCGATGTGTCTTCCCATAGTGTGCCACTTACACCACTCTCTGGTATGGAAGCTAAAATTGTAGCTGACAATATTATAAACAAAAATCAAACTGAAATAGACGTGCATACGGTACCATCGGCAGTATTTACTTTGCCTAATTTAGCTTCAGTTGGTTTGTCTGAAAAGGAAGCGAAAAAACAATATAGTAATGTTATTGTAAGGCAAGACCGTGTAGGACACTGGTATAATGCCAAACGTTCGAATGAAAAATCATATGCCTATAAAGTGTTAATTAATGAAGATACTAATGAGGTCCTTGGTGCACATATATTAGGAACGAATGCTGCTGAAACCATTAATTTGTTTGCTTTAGCGATTCATCAGAAAATAAAAGTTGATGCTATAAAAAATATGGCTTTTGTCTACCCAACTTGGGGAAGTGATATTAAAAGTATGTTATAAACAGATAGGTAATAACTCCGCTGATTTAAAAAACGAATGACTTAATCCTTCATGAGTATATCTATTGTACTTGATTGGAGAAAGGCGTTTGATTAGAAGGTAGGTTTAGTGCTGCTAATATTTTATCTAATTCGACCAAAGCCATTTTATCAATTAAATCGGTATTAATTTGTAGTTCCTTTTGTTTAGTTTTTAGGGTATAGTCTCCGGCAAATTTTTTTATCCATGTGATGTCATTCAGATTTATTGTTTTCCAATAGCCGTATAACCCATTTTTTTTGATTTTACCATCCTTAATAGTGAGATATTGATAGGTTAAATCATGTAAATATTGCCCGAAGTATAGAACTCCAATAACCAAGTATCCGTAATCCGTCCATCGTAAATGGTCTTCTGCCATCACATTATAAGTTCCGAAAGCTATCCATATAATACTTATAATTAGGTTGGCTATGAGCCTTTTTTTCTTGAATTTAATTTTCATATCCCTCTGCGGATTTTTTTTCGTTAAGCATAAATAGCCCCTTTATCATAAGGGGCTTACTTCTAAAGTAAAAAATCTAAGTAAATCAACTTCGCTTCTCATAAAAAACAGTAAATTCTTCTGGTTGTTTTTGCCAATCTAATGTTGAAGGCTTCATAATGTCCAGAACACTACTCAGCTGACATATTTCATAAGTGGCTTTTTTGATTCCTGGAGCTGAACAAGCAGACCAAACATTCGAAAGAACCACTATAAAATTAAATACAAAAAATTTTAATTTTCTAACTCGTAAGGGTAAATAACTTTCCAGTCTTTAGCCATATCTACAATATTCCATCCTTTTTCCGTGGCTTCGTCTAAAGCTTTGTCAAACGTGCCTATATGCGATTGTCTGTCATATTTCCATTCACGAATAGAATCGGTGTGATGTACATAAATTTGTAAATTTTTGATGGCGTTTGCTTCTGCCCAATGCATCATTTGTAAATCCCCATCGGAGTTTCCAATGGCCACAACAGGCTTACGTCCGATATAGCGATTTATACCTACAGGTTTACCGTCTTTATCGTCAATTAAATCAATTTCAGCAAGACGGGTAATGGTTGGTTTTCCGTCGTTGTAACTGTATTTAGTTTTAATACTACTACCTATAACGTTTTCAGCTGGAATGCCATACACTTCTTCTGTCCATGGTCGCATAAATTCAATACCACCACCTGATACGATGAAGGTTTTAAAGTCGTTTGCTTGGAAGTAGCTTAAAAGCTCAAGCATAGGTTGAAAAATTAAATCGGTATATTTTTTCTTTTTAATAGGGTGTTGTGCTGTGCCAATCCAATCTTTAACGATCTTATCAAATTCGTCGGTACTCATGCCAGCATGTGTCGTCATAACAATTTGTAACAAGCCTTTTTCACCTTGAGCCATTAAAGTTTTCATATCATTTTCTAATACGGCTTTATAAGGCTGTTTGTTTTTCCATTCAGGATGTTCTGGAGCTAAAGCTTTAATACGATCTAAAGCAAAAAATAGTTGAAAATAGATAGGTTGCTCAGACCACAATGTCCCATCGTTATCCGTGGTTACTATACGATTTGTTTTTTCTATAAAATCTGGATGACCAACAGTAGTTGCATTTGTTACAAAATCGATAATGGCTTGTTTTGTTTCACCTTCATTCCAAGAGGGTAGCGGGTCTGTTATGTGTTTAGGTTGTTCGCTTTCGTTGGTGGTTGCTGCCTCCTTTGTATGCGTTTGTTCCTTACATGATGTAAATATCATGGAAAATATTAGAACAAATATACACCAATGTAATGTGCTAAGTTTTTTCATAGCTTTATGGTTTAATAGAAAAAAGGGTGCTTTAGGCACCCTTTTAATTTGATATAATTATTACTTACCTTCTAATTCAGGAATTACAATCCCTTTTTCTTTAAGTAGAAGTTTAGCCTTTTCAATGTTTCTAAATTGTTTAATTTCCAATGGACCTGTGAAAACTTCACTTTGAAGTGGTCGTGGTGGATATTCTACATAAGATTTCATTAAATCTTGAGTAGCTTTATTAAAAATAGGTAAAGTCCAAGTTTTTTCTGTAAAGCTATTCATAAATAGATCGTAACGTTCTTGTGGATCAGCCCAAAGGTCGTAGATAGCAGGAACTGTAGCTACATAGGTTTGGTCACCTCTCCATCCTAGTTCTTGTCCAGGGGTATTACTTCCAGCTAATGCGCCATTGTCTCCACGCGTATTGAAAACGGCTTTCCAACGGTCTACACGTACAGCACCAGGTGATAATTCAGATTCAGTGAAGTAGAACCATTTTCTACGTAAAGGTTTGCCTTCATCGAATAAAACGTTAGACATGTCATAACTATCAAAAACCATAGGTACACCTTCTCTATCTTTAGTAGGTAAGGTAACGCCAGCTAAGCTAGCAAAAGTAGCCATAAGGTCTAATCCACCTACGATATCGTGATTATCACTTCCAGCTTTAATTTGTCCTGGCCACCAAGCTAATGCAGGTACCAAACTTCCACCTTCTCTGTCTGTTCCTTTAGATCCTCTAAAAGGCGTGTAACCAGCATCTGGATATACATCTTGCCAAGCACCATTATCAACCGTATAAATTACAAGCGTATTTTCTTCAATACCAAGTTCTTTAATTTTGTTCATTATACGTCCTACATTATAATCCATTTCCATAACACAGTCTGCGTAGTTACTTTTTGCAGGAGATTTTCCTTTAAATTGCTTAGACGGTAAGTTTGGCTGATGGTTCTTTGCAAAGTTAATACTCATAAAAAATGGATTTTTATCTTTAGCATAGACATCCATTTGTTTTAAAACATTTTCGGTCATATTCATGTCTAATTCCGCAATGTTTTCTGGAGTTACTTTAGACACTTCTTTAACGGCTTTTCCAGCTTCTCCTTCTAAAACACCTTTGGTTGCTTTTTGGAAAAATTCAGCCATTTCTGGAGACATTTCAGGATTCCAAGAAGGGAAAGCATAGGTATAAGCATTTAAGTGATACAATACCACATTTTCCATTTTGTCGTATCCTTGGTTGCTAGGCATAGCGTAATCGGCTTCACCTAAGTGCCATTTTCCTGAGAAATAGGTGTTGTAATTAGCTTTCTTTAGCACAGAAGCTAAAGTCCATTCTGCTTTAGGAAGTCCTCCGCCTTGTCCTTGAAATGCTACAGTGGTCATTCCAGAACGGTTAGGGATTCTACCGGTTTGCATGGCAGCTCTACCTGGAGTACAGCTTGGTTGGCCATAAAAAGACCAAAATTGCATACCTTCCTTTGCAACATTGTCTAAATTTGGTGTTGGCATTCCACGCCCTACACCTCCACCATATACCCCTAGGTCACCCCAGCCAGTATCATCAGAGACTAGTAAAATAATGTTAGGCTTGGTAGGCCTTTTTTTGTTTTTCTGCGCTTGACCATAATTTGGCACACAAAGCATAAGAAATACTACAAGTGTTGAGAAATTAATTCGATTCATATTAAAAAAGTTCAATGATTATTATTGAAGCTAATTTAAGAATTAAACTTTAAAAAATGTTAAAAACTGTTAATGAAAATATGTATCGACCTTTTAAAAGTTTATTAAAGCAGGGATTGTTTTTGGATCCTATTTAGTAGTGAATAAATCATAGGAAGGGATATTTTTTGATTAACAAGAACAATTAGGATTGACCCCAAATAACACCAAAATATTATCCAAAAAAAAAGAGTAATCATTTCTGATTACTCTTACTTTGTAGCGGGAACTGGACTCGAACCAGTGACCTTCGGGTTATGAGCCCGACGAGCTACCTACTGCTCTATCCCGCGATATTTAATCCTAAAACGACTAACTTAGCTTTTAACTTTCGGTTCATAATGCCGACCTAGTTGTTTCGGACTGCAAATATACAATCCTTTTTAGATTCTGCAAGTTTTATTTTTAAAAAAATTACTGTTCAATGCTATGTGCTTGAAAATCCTTTATTTGGCTGTTAATTATTTTCAAAGAAATTTCTATGGGGTTACAACAAACCTCACAGTCTTCAATATATTTTTGTGTTTTAATTGAGCTGTCAATTAAAACGGATATACTTTCCCAGCAATATGGACAGTTAAATGGGTGTTCAATCATATTATTAAATAAAAAAAAGCCATTAATAAATGGCTTTTATATAAGTAAGTTAAGAATAGACTACTGTGCACTATCTACATTCGCACTTTCAGTAGAATTTTGTAATTGTAATTTTCTTAAAGCTTCAGGTTTTTTTCCAGAAATACTAATGTATTCTTGATTCAATTTATTGTTACTTACCATTATGGTATTTAAATTTTTCAGGTTTATAAATTCGTATGGTAAATCACCAGTAAACTGGTTTTTCGAAAGTAACAATTCTTCAAGGCTTGTTAATTGAGCCATTTCTAAAGGAATTTCGCCTTCCATTTTATTATTCATTAAACTCAACTTTTCTAACTTTGTTAAAGCAGCAATCTCAACAGGGATGGTTCCTGTTAGGGCATTGCTACCCAATAAAAGCTCTTTTAAATTGGTTAATGACATCAATTCTACCGGGATTTCACCAGATATGTTGTTTTTATATAATTTTAAAGTTTCTAACTTTTTTAATGATCCAATTTCGGAGGGTATTGGGCCTTCAATTTCATTCATAAACAATTCTAAAGAAACTAATTCTGTAAGGTTTCCAATGGTAGTAGGTAAACTACCTTTTATTTTGTTAAAGCCTAAATTTATTTTTTTTAGATGTACTAGATTGCCAATAGCCTCTGGAAGTTCACCCTTAAGATTATTAAATTCTAAATTAATTTCTATAACCTGATCATTTTTAATTTTTACCCCATACCAATTTTCAACAGACCCATCAATATCCCATGAGGCGTTCCAATTGTCTCCATTAGTAGCTTGATATAATGCTATTAAACCTTCTTTTTCTTCTGGACTAATATTAGCGAAGGCGCTGGTTGAAATAAGTAAACAGATTAAAATTAGTTTTAGGGAATTCATAATTTAAATTATATGTTGGTTTTAATTTGCAACCAAAATAGGGCAAAAATAGATGAAAAACTATTTTATTCGTTGAAGTGTGTATGTTTTGTAGTTAGAATCTTATCAATAAAGGGGCTAAAAGCTTAGTCAAATTTCCAGCCTACACCAGTGGTAAGGACGTAATCGGTATCGTTACCCTCGATAGCGGGTTGATTATCATAGTTTATTGAGAACCCTGCTTTAATATAAAAATCTGATGGTAAATCATACTTTACCGTAGTATCAACATCCGATCTTATCCTGCCTTTTTGAGATAAACTAGGCAATAATCTTGCTTCAGCTGTTAGGCTGATATCTTCAAAATTAAACAAATTAAGGACGGAGCCAATAAACGCTTCCGAGGATGTTTTATCCAGACTTGAGTCCACATAATTTTCAATATTGTATGAAAAACCTAAAGTAAGACCCCAATACAGTTTATTGTTGTTTTTTATGAATTTACCAGCACCTAAACTCGGGCTAATCCTGGCGTCAAGCGCTTGTTCTGTATTGGATAAAAATGAGGTGTTTGCTAATAAATACCACTTGCCATCTATAATAATACGATATATGTCAAGCTTGGCATCTGTACGTTTAGTCTTGTCGGCATCATCTTGTATGGAATTTAAAATACTTATTGAGCCATCCATGAGCCACATTTTATCAATATAATGTAATGCGCCACTTGCCGTGAATTGATGCAAATTGTTGGCTTTAGATATGTTATATCCTAGATCAATAGATCCCATAAAACGTTCCCAAAATTCATCATCAATTTCATTTAAAGCCACCATTTCACTTAGTGTGAAAGTATGAATTTTTCCATCTTCGGTAATCACTTGACCAAGGCCTTTTTTATTCGTGGTTAAATTTCCAAAGCGTCTACGGCCTTCGGTTAAAATAACGAGTGTTTTCTTTTTTAAGTGGATGTAATCGACTTTATCAAATTCTACCTTAAAATCGCTATCACTATAATCTGTTTCTATGGTAATAACCCCTTGTTTTAAAAGTTTCACCTCTCCAATAAGCAGTGTTTTATCTTTAAGTTTGAGGGTGTCTGCTTGTGAGAGACCTAAGAAGGGTATGCAAAATAAGAATAGACATGTTAATTTTTTTTTGAGTAGAAATGCAATCATATGAAGGGATAAATGGTTAGTTAATTAATTTGAAAAAACATCAGTTTGCAATTTAATAATAAATAGAAATTAAATAAAATATTGAAGGATTTTATTCCAAAACAGGGGAGCTTTTCGGTGGATTTATTTAAGTTTGTTTTGAGAAACTTAGCTTATGAATCGTTTTAATTTTTTTTATGGTATCGTTTTATTTTTGATAGTTTGTACATCATGTAAAAAAGATGTTTATAAAGACAAAACGGACACTAAGGCTATAGTGCACGATGAGGCTGCTACCTATATTGGCTCCAAAACTTGTGTAGAATGTCATAATGAAGCTTTTCAAGAATGGCAAGGGTCTCATCACGATTTAGCCATGCAAGTGGCTAATGATGCTACAGTGCTTGGTGATTTTAATGATCATAAAACGACTATTGACGGAGTTTCTTATCACTTTTTTAAACGCGATAACAAATTTATAGTTTCTGTAAAAGAAGTGGATAAATCTGTCAAAGAGTATGAAGCCAGTTTCACTTTTGGTTTTACACCGTTGCAGCAGTATTTAGTAGATTTTGATAAGGGTAGAAAGCAAGTGTTAAGGGTGACTTGGGATACTGAAAAAAAGAAGTGGTTTCATCAATATCCAGGAGAAACGATTGTTCCAAACGATTGGCTGCATTGGACTGAAGGTGCTCAAAACTGGAATACCATGTGTGCCGAATGTCATTCTACAAACCTTCAGAAGAATTATAATGCTGAAACGGATGAATTCCATACCACTTACGACGAAATTAATGTGACCTGCGAAAGTTGTCATGGGCCTGCTAGCCAGCATGTGAAATGGGCCTCAAATAAGGAAGGTGGGCAATACCCGGATAAAATTTTAAAGGGACGTACACAAGAAGAACAACTTACCCTTTGTGCGCCTTGTCATTCCAGAAGAAGTAAGCTAACCCCTAATTTAGAACCTGGAAAATCTTTCGAAGATCAATACTTGCTTCAAAAGTTATCGACTAATTTTTATCATGGTGATGGTCAAATCGATGAAGAAGATTATGTTTATGGATCATTTTTACAAAGTAAGATGTACATGAACGGTGTAAAGTGTACCGATTGTCACAATCCGCACTCCATGGAATTAAAATTCGAAGGAAATCAATTGTGCTTACAATGCCATGTTCCTGCAAAATACAACACAGAAAAACATCACTTTCATAAACAAGGAACTGAATCGTCCTTATGTATAAATTGCCATATGACAGGTGAAGTATATATGGGGAATGATTTTAGAAGGGATCATAGTTTTAGAGTGCCACGACCAGATCAATCGGTTAAACATGGTACGCCAAATGCTTGTACGGGATGTCATGCTGATAAAACGGATGCTTGGGCGGCTAAAATGGTTGAAACTTGGTACGGAACTGAACGTCCTGATCATTTTTCAGAAAATTTGTTGTTAAGTACGAATACCAACTTAACGGCCGCAGAACGCACGAAGTTGGAATCATTTATTAATGATTTGAGTTACCCTGAAATAGCAAGAGCAACAGTTATTGATAATTTACCATTTGTAAATCAATCACAATACGCTGCATTTTTTACGGCTTTAGACGACGAAACAGCACTTGTACGGTATAGTGCGATTTTGAAATTTAGGCCATTGCCTGCTGAAAATCGTAAAGCCATTGCCGAAAAAATGCTAAATGACTCTAAAAAGTTAGTACGTATTGGGGCAGCTCAGTTAGTAGGTGATATGGATCCAGAAACCTTTGCCGAACCTCATAAAACAGCGCTTATAAAAGCTAATGAAGAATATAACATTATGTTGTATAGTAGTGCCGATTTTTCTAACGGACGTATGCAATTGGGTGATTTTTACTTGCAGAAACAAGATTATACCCAAGCCATTGAACAATATAATATGGCCATAAAAATGGATAGTTTGTTAATTCCAGTATATCCTAATTTAGCGACAACGTATTCGCTAGTGAAGAACTATGATAAAGCTTTAAGCACTTTAAATACTTGGGTTGAATTAGAACCGAAACAAGGACGACCACACTTTTTAAAGGCATTATTGTTTTTTGAGATGGATAAGCCAGTTGAAGCCGTTTCAGAATTGAAAAAAGCGATTCAACTTAATCCGAAGGATGGACGATCCATGTATAATTTGGCAACCTACTATTATCAAGATAGTAAGGATTTAAGTGCTGCAAAAAAATATATTAACCTAGCCTTAAAAGTGGAACCAGGAAACCCAAATTATGAATATTTACTGGCTTTAATTTATCAGAATTTAGGTGAAAATGAAAAGGCCCAGCGTATAATTTCACGATTACAGACTAATCAGTAGTTGTAGGGTTTAACCATTTGTCGCTTTTAACGGAGGCTTTTTGAGATGCTTTTAAGTACTTTAAATAGTTTTTTCTTCCTGTAATTAATTGTGACAATAGATCTTGATAGAGTTTACTATTGACTTGGGTTTTATTAAACGTTTCACGGTTTATTTGGTTCAATGTTTCGTTTAGGTTTTTAAACATTGGAAGGGTTCCCAAGTCATGAAGCGATTCAAATTTTGGTTGTAGCTTTTTAATCCACACATGGCTCGCAGCGATAAACTCGTAGTAATTCTTGTGTTTTAACTTATTTTTGACTTCCGCGAAAGCGTAATTTTCAGAATTTAAATAAGCTCGTCGTCTACGCTTGTAAACAGGAATACTGTATTTAATACCTTTAATAAGTATAAAAATAATAAGTAAAATACCAACCAGATATTCTATGAAGGTTTTGGGAGTGAGGCCGAAAATTAAAAAAGGCTTTTCTTCTGCTTCAGCGGTACCCTCAGCTTCTTTTTGCAATGACTTTTTAATGGTCGCCAGCATTTTTAAATCGGCATTAGGTTTAACAGAAATCATTACAGAATCTATATGTTTTCTGTAGAAACGCTTACTGTTCGGGTTCCAATACACGTATTCTAGAGTTGGAATCATAACTTCACCTTCTTTTTCAAATAGGTAACTTACGGTTTCAGTACGGCTGGCAGAAACTGATGTTTTAGATTTAGTTGTGTTTACCTTGGCGCGTTTCGGGTAAGTGCTTACTCCGGGAATACTGTCCCATGTGGTTGCTGGGAGGAATTCGGAAACCGTACCTGCAGCCGATCGATGAATGGTACGCTGAAGTACATCACCTACTTTAATGTCGGATAAGGGCATCGACCATTTTTGGTTAATGTTTAATGAGTTTGAAACTAACCAATTATTTAAACTATAGCCTAAAGGAATGTCTTTAACATGAATGGTTTTGGGTTTTGTTTTTACGACATGTTTAATGCCTTTAAACCCACCAACTTTTGGAGATTCTACGTGAATGGATAAACTAGGAATGGTAATATCTCCTTGTTTGGTAGGGAATACATTATAATAAAAACTTACGCCAGAGTAGTTTTTACCACTAAAAGTTCTAGAGTTACTAACCGAACGAAAATATACGGTTAATGCGCCATCAATTTGAATATTTCCCACGTCTATACCCGAAGTAAACCAGGTAGAACTATATACCGACACCGTTAAATGGATCGGTTGTCCAATATAAGCTTCAGTGGTATTTGTCGTTATATAACTGATAAGATTTTGGCCAAAAGCAGCAACCGAAAGCAAACCAAAAACCATATGTACAAAGATCTTTTTTACCATGAGTTATCTGTTTTTTCGGTTTTAACCATGCCTTTTTTTATTTGATATCGAAACTTTTTCGTTAAAAATAGGGCAGGATCATCATCTACTTTGCGCATCAAAATATTTTTTGGTATGTCTCCTTTTCCAGATTTAAAGTTGTCGGGGAGTTCATCCAATTCTTTGCCTTTACGCTTTCCAGTTTCAACGTTTTCTTCCAGCCTTTTTTTCTGCATGTCTTTTTTAGTGGCTTTTTGTCCACCACCACTCAAATCTTCAGGTGATTTGTTCTGCTTGTTTTTGGCTTGTGGCTTATCTTCGCCTACTGCCAAATCTTCAGGTTTAAGGTTTTCCTTATCGTTCATGGTTTGCAGGATATGCTGTAGGTTTCCTTTGGCATTGGCATTGTTAGGATCCTTTTGAATAACTTTTTCGAAGATCTCTTTCGATGCTTCTAGTCGACCTAATTTAGCATAGGTTAAGCCTAAATTATACATGCCATTTACGGTGGAATCTTGTTTAAATGCCGTTTCTGCACTTAGGAAGTCACCAGCCTTGTAATAAGCCACACCTTTATGCATGGGGTCTTTGAACTTTACAGCAGCTTTTGCGTAATTTTTAGCATCATACTCTTGTTGGGCTTGGTATTGTTGTGTGTACCACAAATCTTTGAATTTGAAATCGCTCTTTTTTTCTTTAGAGCAAGATGATAAACACAGCATGATTATTATAAGGTTTATAGACCAACCTTTACGGAAACTAAACAAGAAAATAAAAGCTAAAGGAAAAACCAGCCAATAACCGTTATCTTTCCAATTTTCATCCTCTCTACTAGTTACGTCTTCGAAAATAATATGATCACTTATGGCTTTAGCCAGATCTTTAACATCACTATTGTCTAAGGTCATCTCTACAATTTCTACTTGATCGAGTTCCGCTAGGGTATTAAGTTTATTACTGTTCAGGGCTGAAACTTGTTTTTTATGTCCCGGAATGCTTGCCCCACTTGGTGTTGCAAAGGGATAAATGTAAATTTTAACGTGATTTTCTTGTAAAAAAGAGCTTAACAATTCTATTGATAATTCATCTAAATCATCGGTAATTAAAAGAATTTTACCTTCTGCTTTGTTATCGGTAAAAAAGGTATTCATTCTATCAAAAAGTAAGTTGAACGAGGTACCACTATGCGGCATCATTCTTGGTTGTAGGCCGTCTATTTGATCGAGAATGATTTTGTAATCTGTTGTAAAAGGGATGGCGACATGGGTAGAGCCTGAAAAAAGTAATAAATTGGTTTCTGCTTTGGGATTGGCTTCTAATAAATCGTGAATTTTAAACTTAGCACGCTCTAAACGATTGGGTGATACATCGGTGGTCAGCATGCTTTGAGACATGTCTAAAGCTATTACAAATTGTGATTTTACTTTTTTTGCAGGTGCTTTAAACTGGCTCCAAGTAGGACCCAAATAAGCAATTAGGCCGATGCCAAACATGATAATTACCGAAAGCCGAATAAGAACGGTTTTCCAAACCGTTCCTTTTTGAATCACATACGGTCTTAAATGTTTCGCAATTTGTTTTTTCCATGTAAAAGTTTCCTTATAAAATAGAAATCCAACGCACAGAATTGAAATTGCTATGATACCATACCAAAGGTGTTCCGCTCTTAAAAAATGGAATTTATTCCAATCGATATGTTTTATTTCTTCTAGCATTAGGAAGCAGTAAGGCGTTTAAAAATCACAACAAGATTATTTATAAAAACTAAAGCAAAGCCTAAAATTAAAGCGATGCCTAAAGGGTAGTAGTAGAGGAGGGTTTTTGGGGTAAAACTCTCTTCTTCATATTCTACAGGTTCTAATTTATCTAACTCGGCATATATTTTTTCGAGTTCTGCGGCATCTTTGGCTCTAAAGTATTTGCCTTGGGTTAATTCTGAAATTTCTGTTAAGGTGCGTTCATCGAGGTCGGAATTACTATCCCCGGGATCACCAATTCCAATGGTGTAAATGATTGTAGAATCTTTCTTGGCCATGTTAGCGGCATCAAGTGGAAGTATGTCCATACCACTATCGACGCCATCCGTTAAAAGCAGCATCACTTTGTTTGAAATGGTATCGCGCTCGAACATATCCATGCCTTTAACAATAGCCTTTCCAATATTTGTCATTTGTCCGGCCATACCCACATCGGCTTCGTCAAGCATGGTTTTTACAGTTTCTAAATCGGTTGTAAATGGTGCTTGAATATAGGCGTTACTAGCAAAAAAGATTAGGCCCATTTTGTCACTTTCTCGCTTAACAATAAAATCCTGCATGATGTTTTTAACAGCAGCCCAGCGGGTGACTCTTTTTTGATCTATAAACCAGTCGGTGTTAGCCATACTGAAGGATAAATCGGCTAGAATTAAAAAATTACGGGAGGTCTTAATTTTCTTTTCAGGTTTTCCTACGAGTTCTGGTGAAGCCATGGCTACAATTAATAGGAGCCATATCACATACATTAAAAAAGAAGCTACCCAAGAGCGTTTTTTTACATAAGAAGCGCGTTTGGGCTTTTGTTTTGAAACTTTAGCACTGGATTTAAAATATGGGTAGATTAATGCCGTGCTCCTGTTTTTAATGCTAGGCAAAAGCCAATACACCAAAAAAGGCAATATGGCTAATACAGCCATGTATGGGTATGCAAAATGAAAATTATCAGGCATGTTTTTTAATCCAAGTTATACTGGTTTCAGCAAATTCGTTGAAATTAAACGAATCGGCATTTTTTAATTCATTTTTATATATCGCATCAGTGATGACGTTGCTATGATTGGTGTAAAAAGGTTTTTTAAGTTTTTCATCTAAAAAATTTAGCCAAGATGTGCCATGTAAAGCCGCGACCTCTTTTCTGTCATACGTTTGTAAGGCTGTTTGCTTGATGATAAACATAATTTGTGGTATTAATGTATCGTTTGCTGTGGTGTTTTGAGATTTTAAGGCTTCTATTTGAGACACCGCTGCTCTCCGGTATGCGTTGTGTTTGTATTTTAAATAGAATTTGTAAATCAAAAACAGTAGCCCCAATGCCAAGAGAAAAAACACAATTTTCCACCCCAAAGTTTCCATGGTGAAAGGAATAGGTGGCGCTTCTATAATCGGGCTTAATGTGCTATTATTATCTTGCTGCATTCGTGTTATAATTACTGAAAACCTCTATGAGTTGGTCCTCTACAGGTTCGTGGGTGTTTACTTTAAAAATGTTTATTTGATAATTTTCGAGTTCAGATTGGAAGTTTTTGTAATCGTCTTCAAAGGCCTTATTAAGCGTGTTATTTAATTTTTTATTTTTTCCGTTAAGATTAATTTGATATTTGGTATTGGTAATGGTCAACTTTTCTTCGGGAATATGCTCTTCAAGTTCATCGTAAACTTTGATGAGTACTAAATCATTATGAAGGGCTAGCTGACTTAGGTATTGCACTACTGAAGCGCTGTACCTTCGGAAATCGCTAATGATATAAACCACATAATCGTGGGTAACAATGTTATTTATTTTTGAAATGATTTCGGTTAAGGTACTTTCAAATTCAAAAGGTTCAGGTTGGTAAATCTTATGATTGGCGTCAACTATTTTCTGTAAAAAATAAATGATGTTTCTTGGATCCCTTTTCGGGGTAACGACCTCATATGTTTTTCCAGAATTGACCATACCGCCAACACGATCGCCTCCTTTTTTTATTTTATGAGCTAAAATGGAAGCCAGTTCGCCAGCAACTACAGATTTGGTCTTTTTGGTAGATCCAAATCCCATGCTAGCCGATTGATCTACATAAATAAAAGCCGGCTTTTCTTTTTCTTCGGTGAATATTTTGGTGTGCGTTTTACCAATTTTAGCGGTAACATTCCAGTCAATTTTTCTTATATCATCGCCTAAAACATAAGGTCTGGATTCTTCGAAATCCAATCCGCGACCTCGTAATCTCGAAGCATAATGTCCCGATAAAACGCTGTTTGATTTTTGCTTTCCTGAACCCAAATTAATGATAGAACTTATAAGTTCGAACTTTAATAGGTGTTCGAGGGTAAGAAATACATTTGGGTTTTTATCAGACTTGGACGCTTTCATAAAGAGTGTTTTTTTAAGCTACAACGGCCACAACTTCTATCAATTTATCGATAATTTGATCGGCCGAAATACCTTCAGCTCTTCCTTTGTAGCTAATGGCGATACGGTGGCGTAATACATCTTTAATGACACTATGAATATCTTCAGGTGTTACAAAATCACGATTTTCCATCCAGGCATGAACTCGACTACAGCGGTCTAAAGCAATAGTTCCTCTTGGGCTTGCTCCAAAATCAATAAGTTTATCCAATTCGGCATCATATTTTTCAGGGTATCGGCTGGCGGAAATCAAGCTCACCATATATTTTTCCATGTCTTCGGAAACCTTAATTTTTGATATTTCTTTTCTAGCATCAAAAATGACTTGCTGCGGAATGGTTTTTAAAACTTCTTTAGTGGTTTCGGGAGCCGCTTCTCTTTTGTTGAGGCGCATGATTTCTAGTTCTGCATTATCATCTGGATAATCAATAATAGTATGTACTAAAAAACGATCCATTTGAGCCTCAGGTAGGGGGTAAGTCCCTTCCTGTTCTATAGGGTTTTGCGTCGCCATAACCATAAATAGATCTTCCATTTTATAGGTTTTCCCTGAAACGGTGACTTGGCGTTCTTCCATGGCTTCTAATAATGCCGATTGAACTTTCGCTGGCGCTCTGTTAATTTCATCAGCCAAAATTAAATTACTGAAAATAGGGCCTTGTTGAAACATGAATTTTTCAGTTTCATTAGGGAGGTAAATTTCAGTTCCTGTAATGTCCGATGGCAATAAATCGGGTGTGAATTGTATACGGCTTAAACCGCAATCTAAGTTTTTGGATAGCGCGTTTATCGCTCTTGTTTTGGCTAAACCAGGTAATCCTTCTAACAGCATATTACCATCGGCAAGTAAAACTAATATGATGGTGTCAATGAGCTTTGCTTGTCCGATGATTGATTTAGACATTTGTTCTTTTAAAGTGGAAACAGATTCAAATGGCGTCATAAGTATAGTTTTAGTTATTTGTCTCAAAAGGGTAAATCACCTTCCAATCGTTTTTTATATCGATAATAGTCCAGCTATGTTCTTGGGCATAATCTAAACCTTTATCAAAAGTTCCTATATGAGATTCTCTATCGTAAGCCCATTCTCTGTCGGCGTCGGTATGATGTACATAGAGTTGAAAAGATTTATATTTACTAGAAGCCGCGTATTGAAGCATTTGTAAATCACCATCGGAATTTCCAGCTGCAAACACAGGTTTTTTACCAATAAACTTATTAATACCAACAGGTTTTCCTGCTTTATCATCTATAAAATCGATTTGAGGTAATCTCTTTATTTGTGCTTTACCGTCTTCAAACGTAAATTCAGCTTTAACACTACTTCCAATAACTTGATCCTTTGGAATGCCATAGGTTTCTTCGGTCCAAGGTCGCATAAATTCAACACCACCACCAGAAACAATATAGGTTTTGAAGTTATTAGCTCTTAAATAACTTAAGAGTTCAAGCATGGGCTTAAAAATGACTTCATTAAACGGTTTTTTAAAGCGTGGATGCGTTTCATGTGCTAACCAATCTTTTACAAGGTCTTCAAATTCTTCAGCAGTCATACCAGAATGTGAAGTCATAACCAATTCTAAAAGTCCTTTTTCACCTGATGCCATTAAAGCTTTCATGTCGTTTTCTAAAACGGCTTTAAAAGGTTGCTTGTTTTTCCACTCAGGATGTTCTGGTGCCATGGCTTTGATGCGATACATGGCGAAGAAAAGTTGGAAATACATGGGTTGCTCACTCCAAAGGGTGCCGTCGTTATCGAAAGTAGCGATGCGATCGGAGATTGGAATAAAATTAGGGCTTCCACTAGTAATGACGTCTTTGATATAGGATGTAATAGCTTCTTTTGTAGCGCCATCATTCCAAGATGGAAGCGGGTCTGTAATTTCAGTTTCAGGTTTTGGAGCGAGAACGGTCTCTGACTCTTTTTTAGAATTACAGCTTGAAATTACAACTAAAATAAAGGCAAAAAGTAATGTCTGAAGGGTATTTTTATTGTTCATATGGATTAGGATAATTAATTAGGATGAAGATAAAGAAAAAAATGTTTTAAATAAAATTAGACTTCTTTTTAACAACTTTTCTAATTCGGAAGTGTGTGATTAAAGCGAGGAGAAAACGCTAATAAAATGCATAAAAAAAGTCCGATGAAAATATTCAACGGACTAGGTTTTTATAAGTTAGAGTGATTTTTGAATTTAGTCTTCTAAACTTTCCATGATTTTTGGAATTAATTTTTCAGCAGCTTTGTGTGCATCATTAGGGTCTCCAAGGCTGGTTGTCACTACAGCTACCAATTGTTTGTCGGCTGGTTCATCTAAATTATAAGCCACAGTTTCTAAAATATAGTCGGTACTTACTGAAGTCGATGTTGAGGTTGGAATATATCCACCAAACGACCCGTAATACGACCCGTAGGCATAAGGTTGCATGTAGTAGTCATAGAATCCGCCGTAATATCCAGGGTATCCGCCATAGCCCATACCCATATAAATACCGTTTGTCGATTGGGTAACCGTTTGTTTTTTATCCTTAATAACCGTTAAAACTACAGCATTATAGCCTTCGCTATCCATTAAGCTTTTAATAAACGCAACACGCTCTTCACTCATTTCTAATTCTGGGTGTATTTGTGGGGCTTTTGTATAACTTTCGGTGGCTTTAATGCCTTTTGCTCTTAAGGCATTGGCGATTTCCATTTCAAAAGCGATACGTCCCTGATTGTTCGCTGTTCTGCCAATAACCAGTACATTTTTAGTTTTGAAAAGGTCTACGATAGAACCATCGGCTTTCCAAGAATTAACGACTTTGGCTGGTTTACAAGCTTGTACTAAAAATAGAGTCGCAAGGATAAAAGTAAGCGTATTGATTTTTTTCATTAGGTAATAAGTTGTTTTTAATTAATCGGAATATGATTCTAGGTTTTTTTCTGCCAATTCATCAGTAATAAAGGGCAAACTAAGGTGTAAAGATAGGTAATTAGAACGATTAAAAGCTGTGCTAATTTGGTCATTTAAAATATCGGTAAACCCAAAATAATATCTAAGATGAATGTGAAGGCCTTTGCCTTTATGGGCTTTCCCAAGTATGTATCCGATATCCGCCATCATGCCATAGTCAACATCACGAGTATATCCATCGAAATTCTGAGTAAAATCGCCTTCTGATCGTTGAAACTCAGCTCGAGATTTTTGAAGAAAGGAAACTTGAGGTGCTAAACTGAAGCGGTATCTTTTGTTGTTAGTTTGGTAGGAAAAAAATATAGGGACATCAATATAGTCTAGTTTTATTCGTGTTGGGACATCTGTAAAAAGAAGGTCCAATTCTGGGTTTCCAGAATTTAAAGAATAATGGTTTAGAAATAAGTTACGTTTGGCCATGAAGTAGATATTCGGACAAACATACCAGTTGTCGTTTAACTTAATATTACCACCAATACCAAAATTGATACCCATTTTAGATCTGCCGTGATCTTCTAGGTTAGAGTAACTCATAAATGTTCCACCAGCTTCCAGACTTACATTGAAATTTTCGGTGGCTACTTTATCTCCAAAAAGCAGGGCAAATAAAGCTGCTTGAGCGTGTATGGATGTTGATAAAGTAAAAAAAATAAAGCCTAATAGTAATGTTTTTTTCATAATTTAATGTGTAATGCTATACGGGTTCTTGAAGGAATACGATCAAAATAATTTAACTGATTTCTGTAGGTATTAGAAAGCATAAGTTAAGGATATGCTATATCGAAATGAAGGCAATCTAAGGTCTGATTTACGCTTTACCTGACTAAATCGAAAATCGCTTTCTAAAAAATCGAAAAGACTATACTTCTCTAAAGCTTCATTAAAATCATCGTAAAACTCATCGGGTAAATCTTTTTTATTATCTAAAGAAAAGTTGTAAAATCCAGCTCCAGGCCCTGCAATAAGAAAGTCTACAGCAAATCTTTTCGAAATCGGTAGTTTATAACCCACCATGAGTCCTACAGAAGTCACACCTATTTTGGCTTCAAATTCTAGTTCGAAAGTAGTTCCAGAATCGTTAATATAAATACCGTCTAAATCAGAATTAAACCCAGAATATTTAACATAGGCTCCAATGTAAAAGCCAATCATTCCTGTTTGTCTTATGTTGTTTAGGTAGTATCTTCCTTCGGGAACTAATTTAATACCTGAATAGGTTAAATCACTAGTTTTAATCTTTTCTGTGTCTAGGCCTGAAAGTTTTATAAGCCCTTGAGTTCCTTTATATCCAATGCCTAAATCAACAGAGAAATGATCGCTTATTAAGCGTTCGTATTTAAACTGAAAGGTGCCATCAATAAGGTCGGTGGCAACAAAGGCAATTTCATTTGCCTTGACAGGGCGACTTTCTTGTGCGTTACAAATAAGTGAAAAAGCGCTAACGCATAACAGTGTAAAAATATATTTCATAATAATCACGATTTTGAAAGGGTAAATTAAAGATACATCATAAATTATGGAATGGTTAAAATTAGTACATTATTTTGACTTAGGATTGGGAATTACAGGGATAAAGTTTAATAAATTTAGGATGTTAAAAAGTTTGATGTCTTTTTGTTTAAAATAAGTTTTTTAAATTTCTCAATATTGTATCTTTGTAATCTATTACATTTGTTCGTTTCTATGTTATTTGGGGTATTGTTTCACTGCTTTTAGTTTACCAAAAAAACATCATGTTTCGGTTATTTACTTAATAGACAAAAAAATCGCATTTGTAATGTGATTTTATGATTAAATTTTGGACAGAAGGTCTAGGGAAAGATTTCAATCTGATTATTTTTTATACCTTTTCAAACCATTTTTTATGAAGAGGCATTATCAGATTTCTTCATGAAAAGACATTGCAGAAATCGCAGCAATTAACCTTAACATCCTAGAAGGTTTAAAGCCTTAAGACTGTATTTTGTAAATTAATAATAAATAAAAAAAGACCATATGTAACTGTTTCTTTTTTAATTAATTTCAAATTTCACACCTAAATAACATGAATTTAGTAAAAAAATATTGCATATAAATTTTAAATGATTACTTTTGTGTAATCGATTACATAATATTTGATATGAAAAATTACGAGATGAGATACGCTTCAAGTCCTGAAGCCGTTAAAAATTACGACACGAAACAACTTAGAGATGAGTTTTTAATTCAAAATTTATTTAGTCAAGATGAAATCAAATGGGTTTATACCCACTATGATAGATTTATGGTAACTGGAGTTGAGCCTGTAAAGAAGGCTGTTGCATTAGAAACTATCGATCCGCTTAAAGCGTCATTTTTCTTAGAAAGAAGAGAAATGGGGATTATAAATATAGGTGGAGCAGGTACGATTACAGTAGATGGCACCGATTATGATATCGACAATAAGGAAGCGCTTTACCTTGGTCAAGGTAATAAAAGTGTGGTTTTTAAAAGTAACTCTGCTGATGCGCCTGCTAAGTATTATATCAATTCGACACCTGCTCATAAGGCATATCCTAATAAAAAAATCGGAAAAGATGATGTTGAGGTTATCGAGTTAGGTTCGCCAGAAACGGCTAATGCACGTACCCTTAGAAAATATATTGTAAATAGTGTGGTTGATGTTTGTCAGTTACAAATGGGAATGACTTCATTAAAAACGGGAAGTGTTTGGAATACCATTCCATCTCACGTTCATGACAGACGTATGGAGGTTTATTTTTATTTTGAAGTTCCAGAAGATCAGGCGGTATGTCATTTTATGGGTCAGCCTCAAGAAACCAGACATATTTGGATGGCTAACAATGAAGCTGTTATTTCTCCACCATGGTCCATCCACTCTGGGTCTGGAACAAGTAACTATACCTTTATTTGGGGTATGGCAGGTGAAAACCTAGATTATGGCGATATGGATGTGTGTAGTAATAATGAATTAAGATAAAAAATTAACGATATTATGTCTGTAAAATTATTTGATATCACTGGAAAAGTGGCACTGGTAACCGGTGCTAGCCACGGTTTAGGTATGGCTATGGCTAAAGGTTTAGGGCTAGCAGGAGCTACACTAGTCATAAATAACAACACGCCTTCAGCATTGCCTGCAGCTATTGAAGAATATAAAAAATGCGGATTAACCGTTTATGGTTATTCCTTTGATGTGACCAACGAAAGTCAAGTTGTTGAATCTATTAAACAAATTGAAGAGGAGGTAGGTCCCATAGACATCTTAGTTAATAATGCCGGAATTATTAAAAGAACACCTATTATCGATATGGAAGTTTCAGATTTCGAGCAGGTTTTAAAAGTAGATTTAGTAGGGCCTTTCATTATGGCTAAACATGTCGCAAAAGGCATGATTGAAAGAGGTGGCGGAAAAATTATAAATATTTGCTCCATGATGAGTGAACTAGGAAGAACTTCTGTTAGTGCTTATGCAGCGGCTAAAGGTGGTTTAAAAATGCTAACCAGAAGTATGGCCACCGAATGGGCGCGCTTTAATATCCAAACTAACGGGATTGGTCCTGGGTATTTTGCGACTTCTCAAACAGCACCGATACGCGAAGATGGTCATCCTTTTAATGAGTTTATTATTAATAGAACGCCCGCAGCGCGTTGGGGAGATCCTGAAGATTTACAAGGCGCAGCTATATTTTTAAGCTCGAAAGCCAGTGATTTTGTAAATGGCCATATCGTTTATGTGGATGGCGGAATTTTAGCAACCATAGGTAAACCTTCTAACGAAGCATAATACTTTTAAGATATGAGCAAGACATTTATCAATGACAATTTTCTTTTAGAAAATAAATATGCTGAAGAGTTATATCATAATTACTCAAAAAATCAGCCTATTATAGATTACCACAACCATTTACCTCCGCAGCAAATTGCAGAAGATAAAACCTTTGATAACATCACTAATGTTTGGATAAACGGCGACCACTACAAATGGCGCGCGATGCGAACTCTAGGTATCAACGAAAAGTTTATTACTGGTGATGGTTCCGATAAAGACAAGTTTTTAAACTGGGCAAAAACAGTACCTTACACAATGCGTAACCCATTGTATCATTGGACGCATTTAGAATTGGCTAGATATTTTGATATTAACGATTTACTAAGCGAAAAAACGGCCGAAAAAGTTTGGGAACAAACCCAAGCCAAATTAAATTCGGATGGTTATAGCTGTCGCGGTCTACTAAAAAAAGTAAATGCCGAATTGGTTTGTACTACCGAAGATCCCATCGATACTTTAGAGCATCATCAAAAATTAGCTAAAGAAAATTTTGGCGTAAAAGTAAGTACGGCCTTCCGTCCTGATAAAGCGATTTTAATTTCTAACGAAGGTTTTAACGATTATTTAGTAGAACTAGGGAAAGCGGCAAATGTTGCTATCAATACCTTTACAGATTTATGTGATGCCTTAAGAAAACGCATTCAGTTTTTCCATGATAATGGCTGTAGGTTATGTGATCATGGTTTAGATCAAATTTACTATGAAAGCTATACCGAAGCTGAAGTTAATAGCATCCTTCAAAAGCAATTAGCAAATAAAGCAATTACAAATGAGGAGGCTTTAAAGTTTCAAAGTGCCGTATTGGTATATTTATGCGAAACCTATCATGAATTTGGCTGGGTGCAACAATTTCACTTAGGCGCTTTAAGAAATAACAACGCACGTATGCACCGCATTTTAGGTCCGGATACAGGTTGGGATTCGATAGGCGATTATCCTCAAGCTCAAAAACTATCTGCTTTTTTAAACGGTCTAGATAGTAAAAATAAATTAACAAAAACCATTATTTATAACTTAAATCCAGCCGATAACGAAGTTATGGCAACCATGATTGGTAACTTTAACGACGGTAGTGTGCGTGGTAAAGTACAGTTTGGTTCTGGATGGTGGTTTTTAGATCAAAAAGACGGGATGACCAAGCAATTAAATGCCCTTTCTAATATGGGATTAATTAGCTGCTTTGTTGGGATGTTAACCGATTCTAGAAGTTTCTTGTCTTTTCCACGTCATGAGTATTTCCGTCGTATTCTTTGTAATCTTTTAGGAGATGAAATTCAACGCGGCGAACTACCTAATGATATGGAGTGGATTGGAAAAATGGTTTCCGACATCAGTTATAACAATGCGAAAAATTATTTCGACTTTTAAAAATATAATACCAACTAAACTATTAACACCACAAACTACTAGTTATGAATGAAAATGTAAAAACCAAACCTACCAATTATAGATGGACCATTTGCGGACTTCTATTTATGGCGACAACCATAAATTACTTAGACAGGCAAGTCCTTTCGTTAACTTGGAAAGATTTTATTGCGCCAGAATTTCATTGGACCAATAATGATTACGGTAATATTACCGCTTTATTTTCTATTTTCTATGCGGTGTCTTTATTGTTTGCAGGTCGTTTTGTAGACATTATGGATACCAAAAAAGGATTCCTTTGGGCCATTGGCGTATGGTCGGTTGGTGCCTGTTTACATGCCTTCGCAGGCATTGGAACGGCTGGATATATTACAGGAGATTGGTTTTTAGGGTTTGAAGGTGCTAAAGATGTGCTTCATACCGTAGGTGATACAGGCTTAGTGATATCTGTAAGTGTCACGCTATTTATTTTTGCACGTTTTGTATTGGCTTTGGGTGAAGCAGGAAACTTTCCAGCAGCCATTAAGGCTACTGCCGAATTTTTCCCTAAAAAAGACCGTGCTTTTTCAACAAGTATCTTTAACGCAGGAGCTACTGTAGGCGCACTTGCTGCACCTATTACTATTCCGTTTATTGCCGAGGCATACGGTTGGGAAATGGCCTTTATAGCTATTGGAGCCTTAGGTTTTGTATGGATGGGCTTTTGGGTATTTATGTATGAAAAACCAGAAAAGCATTCAAAAGTAAATGCTGCTGAATTAGAATACATTCAACAAGATATTATTGCAGATAGTAAGATTGAAGGTTATGTTCCAGAATCGACTAAAAAAGTGTCTTTAATGGAATGTTTTAAATACAAACAAACCTGGGCGTTTGCCTTTGGTAAATTTATGACCGATGGGGTTTGGTGGTTTTTCTTATTCTGGACACCAGCATATTTAAGCTCGGTTTATGGTATGGATTCTACCGAAGCGGCTTTCCCATTATTTGTTTTATATATGATCACCTTACTGTCAATAATAGGGGGATGGTTGCCAACGTATTTTGTTGATAAAAAAGGCATGAATCCTTACGAAGGACGTATGAAAGCTATGTTAATTTTTGCTTTTTTCCCTTTACTAGCATTAATCGCACAACCTTTAGGGCATTATACCTACTGGATTCCTGTTATCATTATCGGAATTGCAGGAGCTGCACACCAAGCTTGGTCGGCAAATATTTTTACCACAGTAGGCGATATGTTTCCTAAAAAAGCCATTGCTACCGTTACCGGAATTGGTGGTTTAGCTGGCGGATTAGGGTCTACATTTATTAATAAAGGTTCTGGACTTTTATTTGATTTTAGCGAAAACACAAATATGGCATTTATGGGCTTTAAAGGTATCGAGTCTGGATATTTTATTGTCTTTTCAATATGTGCTGTATGTTACTTAATAGGTTGGACGGTTATGAAGGTTTTAGTGCCTAAGTATAGACCCATAACAGACCTATAAACTTTATATGACTTACAACTACCAAATATGATTACTACTAAAAAATTAAATAGAGAAAACCTCGGGTTAGAAGCTAAACTACCCATTAAAATTGTTCAGTTTGGAGAAGGGAACTTCTTAAGAGCCTTTGTAGGCTACGCCATTCAGGAATTAAATAAAAAAGCAGATTTCGGAGCAGGAATAGCCGTTGTTCAACCAATAGATCGTGGTTTAGTTAAAATGCTAAACGATCAAGATGGTTTGTACACTTTGTTTATGAAAGGGGTTAAAAAAGGCAAAGAAATTCAGGATATTGAATTGGTTTCAAATATCGTTAAAGGAGTAGATCCTTATGCGAATTTTAATGATTATTTAAGTCTAGCTAAGGAGGAAGCTTTAGAATTTATCATTTCTAACACCACCGAAGCAGGTATTTCTTATGTAAGTAGCGATACGCCAGAGATGCAGCCACCAAGCTCATTTCCAGCAAAATTAGCCCTGCTTTTACACGAGCGTTTCAAGCATTTTAATGGTGATGCAAGCAAAGGTTTAACGATTATTCCTTGCGAGTTGATTAATCATAATTCTGAAACCTTAAAAGAGATAATTTTACAATACAGTTCAGATTGGAAATTGGGGGACGATTTTAAATCATGGATATTAAAAAACAATGCGTTTCATAGTACTTTGGTAGATCGTATTGTACCAGGCTATCCAAAAGATGAAATTGAAGCGTATAATGCCCAATTGGATTATTCAGATAATTTAATTGTTGCTGCCGAAGCCTTTTTACTATGGGTGATTGAAGGTGGCGATGATTTAAAAGCAAAATTACCTTTTAATAAAACCGATTTAGACGTTAAGATTGTAGACGATATGCAACCTTACCGTACTAGAAAAGTGCGTATTTTAAACGGGGCGCATACGGCTATGGTGCCATTTTCAATTCTTTACGGAAATAAAACCGTAAAACAATCTGTTGATGATGCCTTTACAGGACCGTTTATTCAAAAAGCCGTGTTCAATGAAATTATTGATACGCTGGACATGGATCGTGACGAGTTAAATAGTTTTGCTGATGAGATTTTCGATCGTTTCAGAAATCCGTTTATCATTCATAATCTATCTAGTATTGCCTTAAACACCGTTTCTAAATTTACAGTTCGTGTGTTGCCAAGCTTATTAGGTTATGTTAAGCTTCACAACAAAGTGCCAACGCATTTAACCTTTGCTTTTGCTTCGTTAATTCGTTTTTATAAAGGCACTTTTAACGGCGAGGCTTTACCTGTTCAAGATAGCGAAGATATCGTTGCTCATTTTGCCAAAATTTGGGAGTCTAACGATTATACTGAAATCACAAAGGCTGTTTTAAGTCATGAGGATTATTGGGGAGAAGATTTAACTCAAGTTGAAAATTTAACTGAAGCCATTGCTTTAGCTTTAAAGGAAATCGATACCAATGGTGTAGAAAAAGGCTTTGCTAATTTTAGCAAGTCGTTTTAAGAATTTAAAAGATAACTGTAACAAGTTAATAGGATGCAAAAAAAAATTATAAAAGTAAATAACCCGGATAATGTAGCTGTAGCCCTTGTGAATTTAAAGGCTGGAGAGGTTGTTTCTTTTGAAGGGGAAGACATAAAAATTCTTTCAGATACGAAGTCGAAGCATAAGATTGCTTTACAAAAATTTGAATCTGGAGACCGAATTATTATGTATAGCGTACTTGTTGGTACTGCCAATGGGGTGATTGAAAAGGGTGATGTTTTAACCGTTGATAATGTAAAACATCAAAGCGATAAAGTATTTGGTAAAACAGAATCTTTTTCATGGACCGCACCAAATGTTGAAAAATGGAAGGATAAAACCTTTATGGGGTACCACCGTCCAGATGGCCAAGTTGGCACCGAAAATGTGTGGCTGTTTTTTCCTTTAGTGTTTTGTGAAAACAGAAACATTGAAATTTTAAAAGATATTTTTGAACGCGAACTTTTAAAACAAAAGGTGAATCCGCATCAAATGTTGTTACGTTCACTGGTTAGTGGACACGAGGAAACTGCCGAAACACCAACATCAACTGATGTGTTTGAAAATATAGACGTTAAATTTATAACGCATCCAGGAGGTTGCGGCGGTATTCGTCAAGATTCCGAAATTTTAGCGAAACTATTAGCAGGTTATGTAAATAACCCTAATGTCGCAGGTGCTACGGTTTTAAGTTTAGGCTGTCAGAACCTTCAAATTAGTGTGTTTAAAGAAGCTTTAAATGCGATAAATCCTAATATGGAAAAGCCTGTTTTAATTTACGAGCAGCAGCAAATGGGGACTGTCGATGAGATGTTAACAGCAATCGTTAAGGATTCTTTTGAGGCCATTAAAGAAGCTAATAAGCAAGAACGCCAACCAGCACCAATTTCTAAATTAAAAGTAGGTTTAGAGTGTGGTGGTTCCGACGGATTTTCAGGAATTTCTGCAAATCCAACTTTAGGCGCTGTTTCCGATTTATTAGTCGCGCTTAATGGCACGGCTGTTTTAGCTGAATTTCCTGAGTTATGCGGAGTAGAACAAGAACTGGTAAACCGTTGTGTAGACGAGGAAGATGGCAAGAAGTTTTTACAACTAATGAAAGATTTTGAAAAATCGGTGGTCGATGCAGGCTCTGGATTTGATATGAATCCGTCTCCAGGTAACATTAAAGATGGTTTAATTACCGATGCGATGAAATCTGCTGGGGCTGCTAAAAAAGGTGGTACATCACCTGTAGTAAGCGTTTTAGATTATGGCGAGTATATTAAGGAGCCTGGTTTAAATTTATTATGTACACCAGGAAACGATGTAGAAAGTACGACTGGTTTGGTAGGATCTGGATGTAATGTCGTGTTGTTTACTACGGGATTAGGAACGCCAACAGGAAATCCAATTGCACCAATCATTAAAGTATCATCTAATACAGAGCTTAAAGAAAAAATGCCAGATATTATTGATATAGAAACTGGCGCTGTTATACGTGCTGAGAAATCTATTGATGAAATGGCTGAAGAGATGTTAGATTTTATCATTGAAGTGGCTAGTGGTAGAATACAAACCAAAGCCAAGCTATTAAATCAAAATGATTTTATTCCTTGGAAACGCGGAGTGTCATTATAGTCATAAAAAAATATAAATGAAACATAAAAAAACCAAGATTGAAAAATCTTGGTTTTTTTATTATATCGCTTGATCGTTTTGATTTGGAATGGCTTCTCTTAAAGAGGACTGCCTGATGATTAATTGTGGATCGAGGACCACCTTCTTTTGAGAACGAATATTTTTAGAGTTATTAACTTCCTCTAAAAATACTTCGGCAGCTAATTTACCCATTTCAATAGGGGATTGATCTACGGTTGTAATGGATAGTTCCATGAGCTTCGTAAAGGGTTCATTACTAAATCCGATAACCCCGATGTCTTCAGGAGCTCGTAAACCATGATCCTTAAATTCTTTAATCGCACCTAAGGCAGAGAAGTCACTGGCAGAAAATATGCCGTCAGGAGGATTATCCATTTCTAAAAATATTTTAGCAACTCTTCGCCCTTCTTCAACTTTACTTAATGCTTCTATGACTAAATTTTCGTCAAATTCTAAACCATTATCTATAACCGCTTGCTTATAGCCCAAATACCTGTTGTTAAATATTTGAAGGCGTCTGTCGTTAGATATATGGGCAATACGTTTGTACCCCTGATCAATTAAGTGCTGCGTGGCTTCATAGGCTCCCTTGAAATCGTCTATAGTTACAGAACTCACACCGTTTATGTCTTTCTTTCTATCAAAAAATATTAAAGGAATATTCTCCTTTAAAACACTATTATAAAGATCGTTATTGTCACGTTGAATGTTTGGTATCGACATAAGAATACCGTCAACTTGTAGATTGAGTAAAGAGTTGATGTTACTCGTTTCTATACGTTCATCATCATGAGTCTGACAAATAATAATGTGATACCCTTCAGGGTAGAGGGCTTCTTCGATACCTCTAATCACCGAACCAAAAAAGTTCGTATTAATTCGGGGTACTACAACGCCAACGTTATAACTTTTACCACTTTTTAAGGCCTTTGCAAGTCTGTTCTGCTCATAATTCATTTCTCGAGCAGTCTCCAATACGAGCTTTCTGGTTGCGACACTAATTTTTGGATTGTCATTTAATGCACGAGAAACAGTAGCTGCAGTAATGTCTAATTTCTTGGCAATGTCATAAATTGTGGTTTTTTTCTTCATTAATAAGATGGGTATATCTTCACGTCAAAATTAACTAAAAAAAATGGTTGACCAAATTTAGTTTTAGATGGTAAATTTTTGGCGTAAATGCTTAGTTGGTTATCTAGTTAACTTACAGAACTAAAAGGGAAAAAGCGTTGAATGTATGTTGGTTTTTTATTTTTTCGCCTAAAAATAATTGTAAATTATAATGCAATATAGCATTAAAAGTAATCGATTACAAAAATAAATCAAAATTAGAAGGAAAATACGCTCATTATAATTGTTTTTTATAAATAAAATATGTTAAATGTGAGAATATGAAAGTTTAGTGTCTTTTTATTTATGAATATCATATTTTCATCCTCATAAAAACGGTAAAGAACTCATTGTTTACAAGGTTTCACGTCAGTTTTACTGGCTTTTTGTTAGAGGTTATAATTTCCTAAAAAAGCCGCTATTTTTTTTACAAATCATAAATATATTAACAAAATTTTTAGAAAATATCCGATAATATTTGTTTATCCAACTTTTTTTTATTTGTTTCGTAATCGATTACAAAGTTGTAATTAGAAAACTAAACTTTAACTAAACAATTAATTGAACTATGAAGAGTAAATCTTTATTTCTGAAATGTGCTAAACATTTCGGGGCATTATTTGTGTTTTTATTCCTAAACACCCTTTATGCCCAACAAGGAACCACAGTGACTGGAGTCATAATCGATTCCGAAACGAATACACCCCTACCAGGTGTTAACGTAATTGAAAAAGGTACTAGAAATGGTACCTCTACAGATTTTGATGGAAAATATACGCTAACCGTATCTACTCCAGATGCACATCTTGAATTTTCTTATATAGGTTACAAGACCTTAGATGTTGCTGTTGCAGGACAGTCGAGTATAAAGGTATCTCTGGAACCAGACGCACAATCGCTAAACGAAGTGGTGGTTGTAGGTTACGGAACCGTTAAAAAATCGGATTTAACAGGAGCTATTGCTAGTGTTGATTCTGAAACCATTACTGAAAGAAAGGTAAACAGTCCATTAGAAGGGATTCAAGGATCTGTTCCAGGTGTGAACATTACAAATAACTCTGGCCGTTTAGGTGATGGTTTTACTGTAAACATTAGGGGAGCAAATTCTTATGGTGCAAGTGATCCTTTATTCATTGTTGATGGGGTGCCTACAGATGGTATCGATTTTTTAAACCCACAAGATATTGAAAGAATTGATGTTTTAAAAGATGCGTCTTCTGCCGCGATTTACGGTTCTAGAGGAGCTAACGGTGTTGTAATTGTAACAACTAAAGGTGGTGATTCAGTTAAAGGAGGCGTAAATGTTTCTGTTGAGTCGTCATTTGGTGTGACTCAAGTGGCAAGAATGCCAGATTTTATGTCTGGAGAAGAATGGTGGGCTTATCACCAAGTAGCTTATTTAAATCAGGGAAATCCTATGGGAGATACGCCTGCTATTAATTTAGGGTTTGCTGGAAATAACAGTCCAGAACTTGTTAAAAGAGCCAATGCAGGATATTCTTTCGACTGGGGCGATGAGGTATTGAAAGATGGTTACATGCAAAATAACTATGTGTCGCTTTCGGGAAGAGCTGAAAACGGCTTGTCTTATAATGTTGGTTTAGGTATGCAAAAGGATGAAGGGATTATTGATAGAGAATCTAGCAAAAAATACAACTTTAAAGCGGGGTTAAATCATAAAATTAATGAGAAATTTCTTTTTGGCTTAAACCTTACTATTGCCAATAGAGTAGAGCAATTAGGGAGTGATTTAGCGATGCAAGAAGCCTTACGTTTAAATCCGCTTACGTCACCATGGGCTGTTGATGCTGATGGGAATCAGTTAGAGGGCGAGTTGTTTTATCAACCAGGTAAATTAACATATCCTGATGGATCATGGGCATTTAATAAAACCAGTACGATAAATCCTTTAGTAGAGATTCAAAATACCTCTCAAGAAAGAAAACAATGGGTAACTTTAGGAAACATCTTTTTAGATTATAAGCCTTTAGATTGGTTATCTTTTAGAACCACATTCTCGGCAGGTAGCACGAATTTAAGATTAGGCCGTTATGCGGGTGAGTTTTCTAATGGTGGTGGTACTCAAGGTAATAACGCAAGCATTACAAAAACTGAAAATTTCAACTTTACTTGGGATAATCAGTTTAATATTAACAAAACGTTTAACGACGTACACACGATTAGCTTCTTAGGGCTTCAGAGTTTATACTCTAACCAAACTGAACATTCTTATGCGTATTCAGCCAACCAACCATTCGAAAAAGATTGGTATAACTTAGGTTCTGGTGCACAAGGGTCATTTAATTTAACAGAACTAGATTCGGATGGTAATCCTATATTAGATTATAGAAAAAATACTTTAAGCTCTTATGCAGTACGTTTAAATTATGCATATAAGGATAAATACTTAATTACGGCTTCTAATAGATGGGATGGATCATCGGTGTTAGCTGATGGTAACAAATGGAGCACATTCCCTTCTCTTGCCTTAGGTTGGAAAATTTCAGAAGAAGGTTTCCTAAACACAAGTAGTGTGGTTTCAAACTTAAAATTAAGAGCTAGTATTGGATATACAGGTAATGATAACGTTTCACCATACAGTACTTTAAACGGTATTCCAAACCAAACCTACTACGATTTTAATGGAAACCCTGCAAACGGGTATATTTCAAACCAAGTAGCTAACGTTAATTTAGGTTGGGAAAGAACAAGAGAATTAAACTTTGGTCTTGATTTCGGATTCTTTAACCAACGTATTGAAGGTACATTAGATATTTATGACCGATTATCGGATGACTTAATCTTTCCTCAAAAATTACCTGTTGAATCTGGATCTGGTTTTATCAACAATAACATAGGTTCTCTTAGTAACAAAGGGGTTGAAGTTGGTTTAATTACTAGAAACATCCAAACGAAATTAGTGACTTGGACGACGACGTTTACTTTCACTAAAAATACCAATGCGGTAGAGTCGGCTAACGGACAAAGTGAATTTGATGATCCAGGTAACGGCTTATTTATTGGAGAGCCTTTAAATCCACATTATAATTATGTTTTTGATGGCGTTTGGCAAGACTCTGAAGCTGCAGAAGCTGCTTCTTATGGAATGAAAGAAGGTCAAGCAAGACCTAAAGATCTTAATAATGATGGCGCAATTACCGATGAAGACCGTGCTATTATAGGGACAGAGCAACCAGATTGGACAGGAGGTCTTACTTCTATTTTAAAAGTGGGTAACTTCGATTTCTCTGTGTCGGCAATTACAAGTCAAGGGGTAACTGTATTAAGTAACTTCCACGATAACTTTGCTGATACAGCCGATAGAGGACGTCAAAAATTAGCTTTCGATAGTTACTACGTACCAGCAAACGGTGCAGGGTTACCACAACAATATTCAAACACGAACCCTCGTCCAAGAGGAGAAGGTGATTATTGGTCAACAAACTTTGCTTTCTACAGAGATGCTTCTTTTACAAAAATTAAAAACATCGCCTTGGGTTATACTTTAGGTGATAACATTATACAAAAGCTAAAAATTCAAAGTTTAAGAGTTTATGCTAACGTTTTAGACCCATTTGTATTTACAGATTACGATGGTTGGGATCCAGAATGGGCAGGTGCTAGTTTAGGTACAGGTCGTCCAAGTTCTGTGACATACCAATTAGGAGTAAGTTTAAAACTTTAAAAAAAAATGAAAATGAGAAAAATATTAATTTTAGGAATACTAATGGCTACATTCAGTTCATGTAGCGACTTTATTGAAGAAGAGAACTTATCTAGTGAATCGGCTGAAAGTTTTTACGTAACTGCCGAGGGATTTAATGATTTGGTGAGTTCAAACTACGCACAATTAAGAAACATTTACGGTGATGCCCCAGATTTATTTGTTCTAGGTACCGATTTGTATTCAGATGGTAGAGACCAAGCTCCAGTAGGGCTAGCGCGATATACGGGGTTAAACCCAATTTCGGAGAATGTTGACATTATTTATAATGAAGCTTACGTATTAATTCAGTTAGCCAATCGTGCGCTGCACTACGCCGAACTTACCGAGCAAACTCCAGAGCTTCCTGGTCTAGTAGGTGAAGTTAAATTTTTACGAGCGTTATCTTATTTCTTATTAGTGCAAACTTATGGGGATGTTGCGATTACCGATTTTATTAATACACCAGTTTTGGAATTCGAAAGAGTGCCATCTAATGAAGTTTATGAGTACATAATTAACGATTTAAACGAATCGATAGCAGCGGTTGGTACGGCTGCCTATATTGGACGTGTAAACCAAAGAGCCGCTAAAAACTTATTAGCGAAAGTATATTTAACAAGAGGTTACGAGTCTTTCGGCGAGGCCAACGATTTTGCCATGGCTGCACAATTAGCTGACGAGGTAATCGCAGGGCAATCACTTAATTTATCTTTTGAAGATTTATGGGCTCCATTAAATGATATCAATGAAGAAACTCTGTTCTCTGTGCAGTATGACGAAAAGTCTATTTCTGCCGATCCAGACGGCATAGGTAGTCCGCAATATCAATATTTTGGATCTTACTTAGGAGGATCGGAAGTTATTATAGATGGGGTTGCAACTGCACCTTATAGAGATTATGCTTATACGGTTACAGATTTCGCTTTAGGTTTATATGAGCAAGGTGATACCCGTTGGGAAGCCACTTTTATGACAGAGGTTTACGATTATTATTTTAACTACTATAGAGTAGCTGATTTAACAAATCAACCTATTAGAGATTTCTATGAGCCATCTTGGTTTACAGATGTTGATAAAGCAAATTATTTAGCAACTAAAAATCTAACGGCTGATTTCGAATACCATAACTGGGGAGAGTATTCTTCAGAGCACACCGATGTGGTGGCTTTCGATTACGGAACAATATGTGTGAAAAAGTTTGATGACCCATTGGAAAATGTTGCATTTGGAGAAAAATCGAGTACAAGAGATATTGTGTTAGCACGTTTAGGGGAAACCTATTTAGTAGCTGCCGAAGCCTATTTACAAACAAATGCTGGTATAGGTCTCGACAGACTTAATGAAGTGCGTAGAAGAGCTGGTGTAGCTCCTGCTACAGCTGCCGAGTTTGATATCGATTATATTTTAGATGAACGTGCTAGAGAATTATTAGGTGAGTACCACCGTTGGTTCGACTTAAAACGTACAGGTAAATTAGTCGAAAGAGCGTCTATGTACAATAAGCTAATAGAAACAAGTAGCTTTAATGGTGCCAATGGGGAACTTAAAATTTTAAGACCAATCCCACAACAAGCCATCGATTTAAATCAAAATAGAGATTTCAAGCAGAATCCTGCGTATCAATAGTAATTAAAGCGGTTAGTTTTAATATTTAAGTTAGTTTTAAAAGGAGGTTTCTTGTTTATAGAAGCCTCTTTTTTTATTCTAGGACTTTGGTTTATAATATCACTTGTGCAAATAAATTGTAGGCTACAAATAAACCAAACCCTTATAGTACGCAAAGGAATCTAGTGCATTACGATAAATGCACAGTATCTTAAAAAAAGGTTTCAATAGAATAATATAAAAGGGAATAACATCGTTTAAACAATCTGTTTTTAACAAATACTTAAAATAAATTAACGGAATTTATATGAAAGTTTCTATGAAATTATCTAATTTTGTAATCGATTGCACTAAAACTGATTAATTAAATAGATATGAACAAATTTTTTAAATTTTCAAGCCTTGTTATGGTTTTGCTTCTAATGGCTTCCTGTAGCAGTGATAATGATGAAACAAAGGAAGAAAGCCCAGACGACGTATTGGTAACAAGTATTACCATTTTAGGTAGCGATATCACCGATGGAAAACCCATTAATTTGTCGGCAGACCTAGCACCTTCTGATGCTACAAATACAAACGTAGACTGGAGCGTATCCGATAAAAAAATCGCAGAAGTTAGTTTGTCTGGTGTGCTAACACCAAGAGATAACGGCGAGGTTACAGTTATAGCAACCGCTAAAGATGGTAGCGAAATAACAGGCGAATTGGTAATTAAAATTTCAGGAGTAATACACGCCACCGTTTTAAAGGCAGAAAACATGTTACTATGGCAACGTAGTAATGGTGGTTGGCCAAAGGAACCTCATAATGACTTTTCAGGATACAATCGTGAGCAAACCGCCACAGAAAAAGCTCAAGCTTTAAGCGAAAAGAATAATACAGATACCAATATTGATAACGATCACACCATTGGTGAAATTCGTGCTTTATTAGAGGCTTTTAAGCAAACCTTTAATCCAGCCTATTTAAATGCAGCAGAAAACGGATTAAAATATCTTTTTGAAGCGCAATACGATAACGGAGGATGGCCTCAGTATTACCCAGACCGAAGTGGATATAGATATCAAATTACTTATAACGATGATGCTATGGCTAATGTTATGGAACTTATGTGGGATATATCTAAAGGTGAAAATGACACAGAAAATTTCGATGAAGGTTATAAATCTCAAGCTTTAGAAGCCTTTAATAAAGGGATAGATGTGATGTTAAAAACCCAGATTTCTGTAAATGGTGTGAAAACAGCCTGGTGTGCACAACATCATGATGTGACTTTACAACCTGCTCAAGCTAGATCGTATGAGTTACCATCTATTAGTGGATCTGAATCGGTTGGAGTTGTGAGAACACTGATGTTAGTAGAAAGTCCTTCTTCAGAAATTAAACAAGCCGTTCAGGATGCGATGCAATGGTTTGAAGATGCCAAACTTTATGATATTGATACGAAAAAAATAACCACTGATGGGCAAGCAGATGTTGAGGTGGTTCCATCTCCTGGAAATATAATTTGGGCACGCTTTTACGATTTACAAACCAATGAACCATTTTTCTGTGGTAGAGATGGTATTAAGAAAAAGACACTTGCAGAAATTGAGCAAGAAAGAAGAGCAGGCTATGCTTGGTATGGTAACTGGCCTTCAAAAATAGAATCAGAATATTCCAACTGGAAAAGTAAACATGGTATTTAGAATTTGGTAGTGTTTTTTAACACAGTTAGTTTTTTATTGTTGTTGGGTGCTTGTGTTCGGTCACAAGCACCTTTTTTTGTTTGAAACCGTTTAATATTTACTATTGAATATTAATTAATAAGGTAAAGATTACTAGCAAAGAGCATACTGCCTAAAGCTTTTCATAACACCTTATTCAAAAAATTTACGGTCTGTGTAAAAGTAGTTTCAAACCAAGGATGTACCAGCCAAAAGGAATGCGGACTGTCCGGAATGTTATGAACTTCGTTGTATATGTTATACTGGTTTAGTTGTTTAACCATATCATCACGACCAGCATGAAAACGAGGTTGAGCGCTGTTAATAAATAGTGTTGGAGGCGTGTTTTCGTTAACATATTCTAAAGGAGAGGCTTCTTTCCAATGTGCCCAGTTTTCTTCGCGGGTACCACCTAACCAAATGCTAGCCATTTTTCCTTCAGCTGCCGCTTCAGGGTGAATGAACGATACGATACCATCGACATTAATTATAGCTTGTACTTCATCAGATATAGAAGCTCCTGATTCATAGGTTTCAGCATTTGGAGTGACACCAACTAAGGTGGCCAATTGAGCACCAGCTGAGGTTCCTAAAATGGCTAATTTATCCGGGTTTACATGGTATCTGGCAGCGTGCTTTTTTACAAATTTTATAGCGTCTTTAATATCAATAACGGCTGCAGGATACGGAGCTTCGAGTCCGAGTCTATACGACACAGCAATGCCAATAAAACCGTTAAGCGCCAAATGCTGCGCCATAACACGTTGGTTTTCTTTTTGTCCTGTAAGCCAGCCACCTCCATGAATAAGCAATACGGCAGGATGCATTTTAACATGTATTTCCTTTGGTATGTAGATGTCAAGCTTTAATTCAGTTGAATCTACTGTTTTGTAGACGATGTTTTCTCCATAAAAAATCTGGTCGGAAATTAGAGGTTTTATAGGGGCGATATCCTCATAATTCTTCCTAAGTTTTTCATAGGTGCTTTCAATCGTGTAGGGTTTAAATTCTGATGTTGTTTGAGCCCAAATGGAGGTGTTTATAATTAATATAAATGTTATCACGAGGGTTTTAAATACATGCTTCTTTATCATAACGTAGGATTTAATTCTTGTATTTCTTAATAAACAAATCGAGCATCTTCAGTTGATTATGCTGGATGAAAGTGTTATTGGGATTCGGGGATACTTACAATAAAAACGTAAGGCGATTTTCAGCCACAGCACTATGCGTTTTGTTTTTTTTCTTCGTCTTGATTTTAATAAAAAAAAACTTGTCAAAAATATTAATAAAGCTTGAGCTTATATAATTTTGACAAGTTTAGATTTCAGATTTTATCCCTTTTAAGTTCTAAGACTTATATTTTATAAGTTTATTTACTTTTCAACCTTAAAATATTCAATATCGGCATAACCGCCGCGTTTAGCTGTCATAGTACTAATTGAAAATAAACCCACTTTAGCGCCAATCCATTTACCTTCCTTAGCTTTAAAAGGTTTACCTATGTTCTTGAATTTTTTGCCATTTTCAGAATAACTGAATTGACACATCGCATCGGGACCAATAACGCTTACTTTAAAATAGACGGTATTCGATTTAAGTTTTTTCTCTTCAATAAGTTCTTCTGAAGCGCCATTTATAGCATCTTTACAAACCACTTGTTTGATGAAAAAATTTCCATAATCGTTATTAATACTAAGCGAAGCATAATCCATACCCATGATAATCAATCCTGCTGACTTTCCGCTTTTAGCTTCTTCAGGAATTAAAGTGATTTTTGTTGAAACCGAAAATGATGGTGCCGGAAATTTTTGAAGCAATAGGTTAGGCATGAGCCATAAATTGTTCAAAGGTTCGGTGGGTTTTATGGAAAACAGTCGCAAATAATCATTTCCTGGCAATTTAGCATGCCAAACCACATCATTATTGGCGTTCCATTGCCATTGTAAGCCTATATTTTGACCTTCAAAATTATCAGTTTCCAAAGGGGTTACAATGGGATAGCTTTTTCCAACATTAGGTTTTTTATGAGTTTGTACAGGTTCACCAATACCATTGCCATCGAAATCTTTACCCATTACAGGCCAATCTTTTTCCCAAGTCATGGGTTGTAGGTGCACAATGCGTCCGTAAGCATTAACGTCTTGGAAGTGGTAAAACCAGGATTCTCCCTCAGGGGTTTCTACCCAAGCTCCTTGATGTGGTCCATTTATATTGGTACTACCTTGTTCTAAAACTATTTTCTCTTCATAAGGTCCGTAAATATTTTTAGAACGTAAAATAAGTTGCCAACCAGTGGGAACACCGCCAGCAGGCGCAAATATGTAATAATACCCGTTTCGCTTGTAAAATTTAGATCCTTCAACGGTTTCGTGATGGTCATGACCATCAAAAACATGGGTGCCTTTATCTAAAACTTTAGTGCCTTCAGCATTCATTTTGTTTACGCTAAGTAAGCTTTTAACTCCGGCACGACTTCCTGCGTAAGCGTGAACCAAATAGGCGTTGCCATTATCGTCCCAAAGAGGCGAAGGGTCAATGAGTCCTTTACCAGGCATCACAAGAACGGGGTCGTCCCACTTGCCGTAAGGATCTTTGGTTTTCACCATATAAATCCCAAAATCGGGATCTCCCCAATAGATGTAAATTTCGTTATTATGATAACGAATGCAAGGCGCCCAAACCCCATTACCATGTTGCGGCGTTTTAAACGTTTCAGCAGGAACCTGCTCAGGCAAAGCATGATTGATGAGTTGCCAGTTTACCATATCTTTTGAATGTAAAATTGGTAGGGCAGGAGCTGCATTAAAACTTGAAGCCGTCATATAATAATCATCGCCAACTCGAACGGCATCAGGATCGGAATAATCGGAATATAATATCGGGTTATTATAGGTGCCGTCGCCGTTATCGGCAACCCAAACTTCCGAAACATAAGGTTTCTCGGTTTGGGCTATGAGAAGTGTACTAAATAAGCAACAGAAAATTAAAGTATATAACTTCATTGAAATGTTTCTTATTTATTTAATTCTAAACTCGCCATAATAAAAGGCCCAGTACCTTTAGGATCGTTAGAACGAATAATTTCGCCAATGTAGTATTCGTACGAGCCATCACGGTAAGGGTTTCCGCCTAAACCTGCTACACCACAGCATTTGTTAAGGTTTACTACGCCGTTTTCTTCAACGGTAACTAATTTATCAATAAGCGCATCATATGCTTTTTCTGCAATAGTTAAATACTTAACAGGTAAGTAACCTTTATTAGCGCCTTTAGCTAAAGTATAAGTAAACATAGCGGTTCCTGTAGCTTCTAGGTAGTTGCCTTCACGAGGACCTTGATCTAGAACTTGCCACCATAATCCAGATTCATCCTGAACTTTAGCAATGGCTTCTGCGTATTCGTTTAAGTATTTAATGATGCGGGCTCTTCCTGGGTGATCGCTAGGTAAATCGTCTAACACATCAACCATCGCCATACCGTACCATCCCATACCTCTAGACCAGAAGTGTTGTGAATTTCCAGTGTCTTTATTCGCCCAACGTTGTTCTTTACTTTCATCCCAACCATGGTAAAGTAACCCCGTTTCTTTATCCTGACTGTGTTTTTGGATTAGATCAAATTGAAGTACTACATCGTCATAGATGTGTTTTTTCTTAGCCTGATCTTCAATGTACGTTTTAGCATAACGTAAATGAAAAGGTTCTGCCATATATAAACCGTCTAACCACATTTGATACGGGTATATTTTTTTATGCCAGTAACCACCTTCAGAAGTTGTAGGTTGCGACTCCATTTGGCTATTTAAAGTTTCCATAGCCGTTAAAAAGCGTTGTTCTTTTGTTTTAGGATATAAATACAGTAAAACATCGCCTGATTTTATCATATCTAAATTCTGATTTGATAATTTATAGGTAAAAATGTTTCCGGTACTATCGATCATTTCATCGGCATAATCATAAATATATTGATAGATGCTTTGGTTTTTAGTTTGTTCGTAAACTCGTGCAGCAGCGTCTAAAACTAAGCCGTTGGTGTAGCTCCATTTAGGTTTATCTCTAAAATCTAAAAGAGATGCTTGTGGAAAGCGTTCAATTTCCGAAAGCATCATGCGTTCCGACCATTTTAAGGTTTCAGGTACCACTTTTTCGACAGCAGCGGTTTCTGCTTTAGTTTCCGTTTCTGATTTGGCATCTTTACACGACGTGGTAGCTAAGCCTAAGGCTAGTGTAAATAATGCGATATAGGTTGTAGTTTTCATCTGTTTAAGTTTTGTCAAGAACCTTTGGTTCAGTTGTTTAATGATTTCGATAGGACATGCCCATGTTTACTAAATACCTAATATGGGCTTTCATAAGTTTATTTAGTTTATAGCGTCGGTTTGGTCTAATGTTGCTAATTTGTTGTTTAGGTCGGCGATAAAAGCGTCTTCGGTTTTAATCCCGTTAGTTTCTTGTTCCCAAGCTCCTAAAAAGTAGTAAGTCAAAGTTTTAGTAGTTGGTTTAAATATCACTAGATGATCGTGTTGACCTTCTTTTTGTTCGGCAACTTCATCAAGTTTATAGAAAAGGGCCATACCTAAATTATCTGGAGGACTGGCTAATGTTTGAGCCCCGTAAGTGGCGATATAAGCCCATTTTTCACCAACCTTTTTGGTAGCAGGAATGCCTTTAGCGATTACAATTCCTGTACATAAACCTTCTATGGCTTTTGAAGGCGTTAATTCAGCTTTAGTATATCTATCGTTAGGATAAATACTTAATACCGATTTTAAATCGATGCTGTCATCACCCGTTTTCCAGTCTTTGTAAGAAATCGTAATAGCTGATTCGTTATCGGTATTTGAAATGGCTGCATGCGTATCTTTCACATTTTGGAAATGTACGATGGTATCAGCTACAATACGACCGTAACCACCAATACCCATAGATTTTCCTGCTTTTAAAATGTCTTGCCCCCAGTCTGAGGCTTCGTGGTAAGAATCGAATCCATCTTGTCCAACTTCAGTAAGCACCATAGTGTCAACCTTTTTACCAAAAATGTCGATGGCATTTCTCCAATCTAGGTACAAGCGGTAGCCAACCTGACTGTTTTCCCAACCTGGACCTTCGTATCGAATGTACCATGTGTGATCGGTATGTTCTTTAGGAACTTGAAGTTCATCTACATTTTTAAACGAAGTTCCATTGGCATATTCCATATGTCCTCTAGGACCATCGACCCAAGTTCCGCCTTGAGCGATAGAAATTTCGGCATAGGTTTTTTGGGCTTTTGGAGCTTCTGTTACTACGTTGGTAGTTACCTCAGTTTCGGTTTTTGTTTGTTTGTCTTTACAAGAAAATAGACTTAAAAAGACAATTGATATTAAGGTTAATTGTTTCATGGTCTTTATTTGGTAGTTGGTTTCGTATCGTATGCTTCGCCGTTAATGGTTGTGTTTTTAAATACAACAGGTTCTGAGTTTTCTACTTTCATTGGTGTTTGAGCCCCTTTAATATGCACGTTGGTAAGCGTTACATTTTCAATAATAGCTTCTTCACGTCCATGAATTAAAACCCCGTATTTACCACTGTTTTCAACAGTCATGTTTTCTAAATGTACATTTTTAATGGTTGGAATATGCTCGCCTTCTTGATTCGCATAAATACCGTAATGCAAGTTTATTTTTAGTGCAGCTTCCTTTACTTGTCCTACTTGAACATCGCGTACATAAAGGTTTTCAACGAAACCACCTCTAAGCGTATTTGTTTTAATACGAATGGCACGGTCTAAATTCGGACTGTCCATTTTACAGTGTCTTACGAAAACATTTCTTACCCCTGCAGAAATTTCAGAGCCTAAAACCACACCACCGTGACCATCTTTCATATCGCAATTTTCAATCACTATATTTTCACTTGGAATATTAACACGTCTTCCGTCATTATTTCTACCTGCTTTTATAGCAATACAGTCATCACCGGTATCAAAAGTACAGTTTGCAATATGTACGTTTTTGCTGTATTCAGGGTCGCAACCATCGTTGTTCGGTCCGTGGCTAGATACCGTTACGCCATCGATTCTAACGTAATTGCAACGTAAAGGATGAATTACCCAGAAAGGCGCATTTGTAATGGTAACACCTTCAAGTAATACATTTTCGCAATCCATAGGTTCGAAAAATGTAGGACGCAATTGGTACCCATCACCAAAAGTACGCTCGGCAATTGGGGTTTGATCCTCGTTCATTTTACGTAATCGCGGTAGGTTGATGGAATCGTGTTGTTTAACATCACCTTCAACATAACCGTATACATCTTTACCACACCATGGCCACCAATTTTCGTTACTTCCTTGTCCGTTTAAAACCCCTTTTCCTGTAACAGCAATATTATCTTGTTTGTAAGCTCGAATAAGTGGGGCGTAGTTCATCAACTCAACTCCTTCATAAGAAGTGTGTACAATAGGTAAATAATCTTTATGATTTGTAGAAAATAACACATTAGCACCTGTTTCTAAATGCAGATTTACATTACTTTTTAATTCAATAGGACCTGTTAGAAAATCGCCAGTAGGAATAATTACTTTTCCACCGCCAGCTTCATTACAAGCATTTATAGCTTTAGCGATTGCTTCTGTGTTTAGCGTTTTTCCATCTGAAACGGCGCCATAATCAACAATGTTGAAGTTTTTATCTGGAAATTCAAGAACTTTTATGGATTTGATGATGTTATCAGCTTCAATAAAAGCATCTGCTTTAGCTTTTTCTTTTTTTTCCACTTTACAGGATTGCATGCTAAAGCTGAAAAATGCTAGGCATAGTATAGAATAAAGTACTTTTTTTGTGTATGTTTTCATTTCGAAATAAGTTTAATGTAATCGATTGTATAAAAATAATGAAGTTGTATATATCTGCATAATTTTATTGGATAATATTATGCTAATTATTTTAATTCTTTTAAAAGGGTATAGGGTTAAAAGTTTGGCATCCAATTGTCTAATCTATTTAGGATAATTTGTTTTACTGATTTTTTAGCTGGATTAAATGGAGTCAGACTTCGATTTTACAGTGGATTAATAGTTAATTGGTTTATATAAACCTCAATATTACTATACTGACTATCCAAACTGTTTAAATGGGCATCATTTTCATTGGGATTGAGTTTGTGTTTTTTCTCCCAGTCGTCCGGGATGCCATCTTTGTCGCTATCTACTGGAGCTTCTTCAGATTTTAAAATGGGCCATCCACCTACATTATCTTGGGAATCAATGATACCGTTTTTATAATCAGCACCTCCTTCTTTGGTGTTGTGAACCACTCTAGCATCTGGCGCATCTCTAAATAAACTCGCGCCAGCATATTTTAATACCTTTTCGTAAGCCTCTTCGGCGGTATCGGTTTTTATGTTCTGGTTTATTGAGATTTCAGATTCTAATTTAGTCTCCAATGGATTTTCACACTGTACACCGCCATTCCAGTTATTTTTACTGATGGCCTCAAAGCGATGCACATAATTGCCGTTCACATAAAATTGACCATAAGGTTGGGAAGGATCTACGATACGGTCTAGTTTTGATGAGGTTGTTGCAGGTCCCGATTTAAAATAGTTATTAACGAGGTTGTATCGCCCTTTTTCGCCACCATAAATATTGTTTTCCCCCCAGTTGTAAATCACATTATTTCTGAAATCTACAAATTCATTTTCAGAGTTTGCTGTGGTTTTAGAACCACTAAATCTTGGGTTCCTACTGTTGTTGCTAACTAATAAATTATGATGAAATGAAGCTTTCACACCACCCCATATGCCGCCATAGCCATGAGCGCCTTTTTTGTGTACCGATCGGTTTAAGGCTTCAGATATGATGCACCATTGCAGGGTGAAATTTGTATTATCGTAAAAGGATGCATTTTCATCGGTAGCCCAGCTAATAGAACAATGATCTATGATTACATTGTTGGTATTTCTACAACCTAGGGCGTCGCCTTCAACATTGTGGGTGTCGCCCATTCTAAACCTTAAATAACGAAGGATCACATTATCGGCTTTTATGGTGAACGGGTAGCCTTTGAGGGTGATACCGTCACCAGGTGCGGTTTGTCCTAAAATGCTGAGGTCGCCACGATTTACATCCAAGTCGGATTGTAATTCGATGGTTCCAGATACCGCAAAAACAATAATTCGTGGTCCTTTTTTAAGTATGCCTTTACGAAGGCTGCCTTCGCCGCTATCATTTAGGTTGGTTACGGTGTATATGAGTCCGACCTTACCTCCTGTGGCAAATCGTCCAAACCCTTCAGCCGTTGGGAAAGCTAAGTCTTGGGCATGGATAGAACAGGCGAGGAGTAGGGGGATAAGGTATAAAAGTGTTTTTTTGATCATAAAAAACGATGTGTTTTTATTCATTATAAAAATATGTATTTCAGTACTTTCAAGACTTATTTAAATGCTTTATTAGATTTTCTGAAGAAAAAAGGTGTTCAATTAAACAGACTTTAGTTAACAAAAAAAGGTATACACATGGCATACCTTTTTTATTAACACAAATTAATGAAACCAAGGATTATAACCAACGTGGGTCACCAATGTTATTGTCTATAATTAACTGATTGGTTACCGTAAAGTCGCCATTTAAAGGATCAACAAACCCAGGGTTTTCAGTAAATCCAGAAGTGTCGTGAACTCTTTCGTTTACGTCATAGAACCCATCAGCATTGTAGTAATTGTTACCCCCAAATGTTGGATTTTGATCTGTTCTACTTTGATCAGAATAACCTCTACATTCTGTATTAGTAATAAGGTTGTATTGCGAAGTAATAGTATTCGTTTGGAATCTTACATACATCAATCTTTCTGAACTTTTATTTGAACAAGCGTTTAACGTACAGTTTTTCAAAATAATATTACAGTTTTTACCATTTTGTGTTTGCGAACCAGCATCGTCAATTCTAAAGAACTCGCGCTCTGGAGCACAGTTGTTAAATGTCGTGTTGGTTACCGAAATATTAAACACATTAGAGTTTCTAAAGTCGATAAAATCACCTCCATTAGTCCAAATGTCTGTAACGATACAATTATCTACAACTACCGATTGGATGATAGCGTCTGTCGTGCTACCGGCTATAAATGATTTGTTGTAATCACTAATAACACAGCCTGTAATAGTTAACGAGTTGTAGTTATCAGCCTCGTTATATCTTACTACATCTTGGTTGATTGTTTGTCCGTTACCTTCTCCCATTAATACTAAATCAATTAAGCTAACATCGGTTGCACCAGCTAATACTGAAAAGGCTAGTTTAAGCTGTGGCTTGAAATCTGGATGTAAACCTCTTAAGGTGATTGATTTTGTTAAATCTACTTCAGCCGACTGGGCTGTGTAATCGCCTTCATTAAAAAGGATGATGTCTCCAGGCATAGCATTATTAATAGCACTAACAATATCATCAGTTGGAGAAAGTAAAGTGTTATTTCCAACGGCAATGGTTGTTGTAATAGTTGCTTGCCCTCTGTTTTTTGTGTTATTAAATAAAATAACAGAATATTCAGTTTCTGAAGTTAAACCTGTCACAGTGGCTACACCAGCTGCTTTTTCATCAGCTGTAATGTTGTGTATAACAGCACCGTCGTTAAAATTTAAAGTGGTAACATTTGATCCAGGCTCCCATCTTAATGTGGCAGAAGTCGCTTGAGCATCACCTGGTTGGTAAGGCTCCATAATTTGCTCAGATAAAGTGGTTGCTTCACCGAATGCCCATTTTGAATCGTCTAAATCTCTAGAGCTAAGTGCTTGTACTCGAATAGAGTAAACGGTTTCACCTTCTAATCGGATGGTAACGGGTAATTCAGAACTATTCACTTCTTGAGACAAGAAAATGGTATTAAAATCTGGGTCATCTGCACTAAACTCAACAATATAATCAGAAACCTCTTCTTCTATGGTCCAGTCTAGTTCCACATAAGTTTGATTTCTAACGGTTGCTTTTAGGCCTACAGGGGCGAACTCTCTTTTAAAGTCTAACTCTTCTACTAAATCTTCGTTGTACCCACAACTGTTTACGAGCACAGTTAGTACCAAGGCGAAGATGGTTTTATATAAATATTTAGTTTTCATAATCATATGCTTATTAGTTGTTTTATTATGATTAATAACCGTAATCATTAGTCAATGTGTTATTGCTACCATCAATAAATACTTGCCAAATTGGCCAGAATTGTTTGGTGTCAGGATCTGCGCTGTATAGGTAGTCAATTCTATCTTGTGTTACTCTATCCCAATTAATAGCGGTATAATCAGCTCCTGGGTTAAAGGTTTCACCTCTGTTTAATCCGTAAGTAATTAAGGTTTCGCCATCTGCAGCATACTTATAGTAAATTGTAGAAGGTACATCGCTATATTCACCATCACGGGCTTTAAGCGTAGCTAACTTAACTTTTGTTTCCGCTAAGTTGGTACCTAATAAGTTCCAACGGATAAGCGCTTGTTTACGCTCCATTTCACCTGTGAATTCAAATTTATGCTCCTCGATAATAGCATTAAGCATGTCTTGTTTGCTACCTAAAGCATTTACATAAGTATCCACTTTTGTACTATGATCGGCAGGTTTAAAGGCTCTACTTCTTAATTCTTTTAAGTAGGGTGCAGCAGCGCCAGGACCTTGTAATTCGTTGGCAGCTTCGGCAGCAATTAATAAAACTTCGGCATAACGCATATAAATTTTGTTCATTCCATCGTCGTTGTCTGATGACACGATACGGTTCATCCACTCGTAGCGGTACTTGCCAAAATACCATCTTTTAGAGTCTGTGTATTCTTGTTTAGAAAAACCATCTACAGCAGTTCCCCACTCGTATGGAATACAGCTAATATCTCTTCTTTCATCAGCTTCATCAAAATCGTAGAATAAGTTTGCAGGAGGTCCTGCACTACCACCTCTAGCTTGAGCAGTATGTTGATCTTTGCTCAGGTGACGAATACCAAAGGTATAGGTAACACGACCACGACCCGGCGCAAAAGGTATTTCCCAAAGCGACTCTAAACCAGCAGTTAGGTTTTCTTCGTTAAGATTTCTCCAAAGCCCTTCATAAGTAGGGAATAGGCTTACAGTTCCGCTTCCAATAATAGATTGACATTCTGCTAAGGCCAATTGATACATGTTAGCAACCGATAATTCAGGGTCTTTACTTCGTCTAATGCCGTCAGGATATTGTTGGTATCCGCTAGCCACCATCGCTAAACGTGCTCTTAAACCTTTAACAAAGGCTTTGTTGATACGCTCTACACTAGTTGTTAGGGCGGATTGGTTTGGCCAAGCCACTAGGGTAGAAGCCTCGTCTAGATCTTCAATGATTTGCTTGTAAACGTCATCACGACTACTTTTAGGTAAGTAAACGGTTTCGCTATTAATAGGTTCGAAACGTGCGACTACATCACCCCAAGCTTTCATTAAATCGGCATAATAGAGGGCACGTAATGTTAAAGCTTCACCTAAATATTGTCCAAGTTCGGTTCCTGGTTCTGGGTTGCCGTAAGTGCGTAAACCTCTAATACATAAATTAGCACGTTCGATACCTTTATACATCATGGCCCAAGCATTATCATCACGATTCATAGAACCGTTATTCGCTGTGGCAACATATCGTGCTAGTTCGCCTTCGGCATCACCGTCATTCTCAGAATCGTATAAAAATTCTGTATCTGTATTTGTACCGTAAAACGGGATAAAACGTCCTCGGTAAGAGTTGGTTTCCATCATCGGTTCAACAATACCATCAATAGCTCCCTTGGTTAAACCAGGGGTAGAGAATATTAATTCCTCATCAAGTGTCGATTTTGCTGGAGCTTCCATGAAATCGTCACCGCAAGAACTTAGCAATCCTGCTATTAGTAATCCTGTAATTATTAAAAATTTATTTTTCATCTTCTAAAGAATCTTTTTATTAAAAGTTAAGGTTAAGTCCAAAAATGATTTGTCTACTTTTTGGATATGGCGAGTAATCCACCCCTGGTGTCAATGGTGTTTTTCTTCTCGTGTTTACTTCTGGATCTAAACCAGAGTAGTTAGTAAGGATAAACACATTGTTAGCAGATAAGTAAAATCTTAATTTAGATAAACCTGCTTGCGACGAAAATCTTTCAGGAACTGTGTACCCTAAAGAAATATTGTTTAATCTTAAGAATGAACCATCTTCTACAGCCCAGTCACTGAATACATATCTTTGCATAAATGGAGACCACATGGTTGTGTTTTCGTTCATGGCAGCTAATTGTGTAGGATCTGTAACTAATTGCCCTGTGTTAGGATCAATGTTGTTCCATCTTTCACCTTCTCCCATAATAGAGCTTAAGTTTCTGTATTGGCCTTGAGCAACGTTTGCTGTAGTGAACTCAATTTTGTTGGCGTTGTAAACCTCATTTCCAACACTCCAGTTAAATGCAGCCGTGAAATCAAATCCATAAGCATAAGCATTTATCGTTAAACCACCTGTAAAATCAGGATTTACATTACCAATAACACCGATATCATCATCATTTACAACGTTATCTCCATTAACGTCTACTAATTTCATAGACCCTGGTCTTAACGTTCCAATAACAGGTTCACTGTCAGGAACATCAGATTTTAAGGTGTATTGTTGCGTTGTAGGGTCATAGTTGAAATCATCAACTTCATAACGTCCTGCATTTTTGAAACCGATCATGGTTCCTAATTGTCCGCCTACAGCTACTTCGTAATCATTGTTAATATTTGTTGAGGCCCATCCTGTACCCTCTCCAAAATCTTCCATGATTCCTAAAGAGTTGATTTTATTAACGTTTCTAGACATGTTAAGCGCGAAACTTAAACCAAAGTTTTCTTTATTAATCGCAGCAACGTTTAATACCCCCTCTATACCTGAGTTCTGAACTTCACCCATATTTCTATATTGGGTATCATAACCAGTTCCTGGTGTTGGGAAGTTCATTAATAAGTCGGTTGTAATGTTTTTGTAAACCTCAACAGAACCACTTAATGTACCTTTAAATAAATCGAAATCAAGACCTAAGTTTTGTGTGATAGTCGTTTCCCACTTTAAGTCTGGGTTTGCTAGTACATTTAATGGTGCCCAAAAACTGGTAACATCATTAATACGTAAAGTTTCACTAGATCTATAGTTTTGTACGGTTTGACCCACTGGAATTTCGTTATTACCAGCCTCACCATAACTTACTCTAAGTTTAAGGGCGTTAATCCAACTAACATCCTCTAAGAAAGGCTCTTCAGACATTTTCCAAGCTACTGCAGCAGAAGGGAAATAGCCCCAACGGTTTTCTTCAGAAAATTTACTTGATGCATCGGCACGGAATGTTGCTGTTAATAAGTAACGGTTTTTTAAGCTGTAGTTAGCACGACCAAAGAATGATAATAATTTGTCGTCTGGACTGTAGTAGTTATCCGTTCCAACAGGAACACCTTCTGTTGTTAATTTAATAGCTTCATCTATGTCGAAAAATTCAGGATATCCTTGAACAGTATTTGTTAATCTATTGTTTCTAGTGAAAATCCACTCATGACCAACAAGCACTTTTAAATTGTGATTTTCGTTCAATACTTTATTAAAATCGTAGTTTAATGTATTGGCGTTTCTAAAACGTTCTGTTTTTTGGTCCGTAAATTGTAAAGCTGGTAGGTTACCAAGCCCCTCTAAGGTGTTGTTTCTTGAATAGTAAGATGTTTTACCAAAAAACCTGTAATCTTGGTTGTAAAAATTATCTAAACCTAGATCTGTTTTAAAGGTTAAATCTTCCGCTAATTCCCATGCAAAACTTCCTAAAAGGTTAAAGTTTTTTCTGAGTTTTATACGTTGATTATCTTCAACAGAAACAAAAGGGTTAAATAATTGATTTTGAATATCTGGATCTGTTTCATCAGTACTAAGTCCAGAAATTGGAATAGGCGAGTACGATACACTGTGTTTTAAACGACCATCGGAAGAAGAAGCTGAATTCTGTTCGTTCGCACCACCACCCGTAATTTCCGTATCAGAGTAACGGAAGGTTAAAGTTAAATCCACCTTGTCACTAGCTTTATTTTTTAAAGCAAACGATAAGTTGTTTCTTTTATAATTAGATCCAACCATGATGGCCTTTTCGTCATATAAAGCATAGTTAAAGTTGTAGTTAATTTTTTCTGAACCACCACGAATCGATAGGTTTCGGCTTTGTACCTCACCCATTTGCCCGTAAATTTGTTTTTGCCAATCATTACCCTTAACACCATCATATTGGTCTTGATCTTGCCATAAACCAAAGAACTTTTCGTAAGAACTTGGGTTTTCTCTTAACATGGCATATTCGTATTGCCAGTTTACAAAATCTTGAGGATCTAATACATCAATGGTATTAGCAATAGATTTAGCTCCGTAAAAGGCATTGAAGTTTACTTGAATTTTTCCTGCTTTACCACTTTTTGTAGTAATGATAATAACACCATTGGCACCACGAGAACCGTAGATGGCCGTTGAAGAAGCGTCTTTTAAAACCGTAAGGTTTTCGATATCTGTAGGCGATACATCGCTCATACTGTTAACCGGGAAACCATCAACAATAATTAAAGGTGAAGCATCTTGTGTAATCGATCCGCCACCACGAATTCTAATTTGAACTTCAGAATCAGGAGAACCTTCTGCAGAAGTTACTTGTACACCGGCAATACGGCCTGTTAAAGCCTCACCAACACTGGCAATGGATTGTTTTTCTAAAACATCTCCACCAACATTAGCAACCGAACCTGTTAAATCCGATTTACGTGTCGTTCCGTAACCTACTACGATAACTTCGTCTAGAGATTCTAAACTTGGCTTAAGTGTGACATTAATAACACTTTTACCAGAAATAGCGGTCTCATGCGATAAGTATCCTACATAAGAAAACACTAAAGTTGCATTCGAATCTACATCTGGTAAGGTATAGTTACCATCGAAGTCTGTCGTCGTACCTTTGTTAGTTCCTTTTACCAGGATGGTTACCCCTGGTAGAGGGCCACCTATATCACCATCCAGTACCTCTCCTGTAACGGTAATCGAATTTTGAGCATTAACGCTTTGAGCGCCTAACATTAGCAATCCTACAAATAGGGCCAAAGGCACCTTTATATAGGGACTAATTTTTTTTCCTTTTAGAAAGGAAAAAATTTGATTTGATAAAAAAAAGTTAGTCATAAAGTATTAAAGTTTAGTTATAAAATATTTATCTACTCGATTTGTAGTAACTGAATTGGTTGTTTAGTGCAACTACTTGTAATCGATTACACAAAGATATGTGAATTATAATAAAATCCAAATTAAAAGTTAATAATCGGTTAGTTTAATGTTAAAATATTTCTTTTTGTCGAGATTTGTTCGCTAATCATTTTTTTGTCTAATTATAAATTTATGGCAAAAAAAATAAGTAATATTCATTACAAAGCACTAAAAAAATAGAATAATTCTATGATTTGAAAGTTGAGATGCTATTATATTTGATTTTGATTTCCCTTAAATGTTAATTTTATTACCTTATTTATGTTAAAAATGATATAATATAAATCACGGAAGTGGCGCTATCTTGGAGTAAAAATGAAACACCCCTCTATGGTTTGTTTTATAGAGGGGTGTTTTGAATGGTAGGTTGAAATTACAAGGCTACCTTTTAAGAATTATTTTGTCAGTAACTAGATGTCCCGAGTACGTTTTTATTAAGTAGGCACCTGTTTTAAGTTCACTTAAGTTTAACTGGTGAAGGTTTTTTGATTCTAGTTTCTGTACCAATACACCTTGTATACTGTAAATTTCTACCTTTTCAACTTGAGCAGAAGCCTTAATATATAGATAGTCAGTTACAGGGTTCGGGTAAAGTTTCATTGTATTTGATTGTTCACTGTCTATACTTAAGGTGTCGTATTCCAGATTCATATAATATAAATTGGCCGTATCACCTTTTGTTATTTCGTGACTTCCTGCGTCTAGGTCTATGCTAGCTATTCCATTTACAATATTATAGGATACCCCGTCAATTTTTATACTGCCACTTTGATCTTCGTTAAATACTAGGGTTAAGGTTCCTCCGCTAGGGGCATTAAATGTGATGCTGGTAGACGATTCAATTTTTAAACACTGTGTTAGGGTTAATGCATGGTATGTTACCGTACCTTTAGATGTTGAAAGATTACCGTTAATGTTATAAAAAGAACTGGTTTTTCCAGATTCGGTATAGTTATGTTCCTCATCTCCTGAAGGTGGTATAATCGGATTTGATGATGGTGTGGCTGAAGCGACATTCGATTCTACGGCAGCATCAGCTACGACCCAGTAGAAATATTCGGTGTCATTTGTTACACTGGAGTCTTCATAGGTTGAGATACTCGCATCACTGATATCTGTTAATTTAGTTCTTGAAGCTATATCTGTACTCGTGTTTCTGTAAATGGAATATGAAGTGGCAGCATAATGGTTCACCGACCAATTAAGTGTTACGTAAGTATCGGCAGGTGTAGCATTAAGCGTGATTTCTGGATCGGGACCTTGATCACCTTGAATACATACTAATGATGTGGTGTAGCTTGTTAGTTTCGCTTTTAAAGCAGAATCTACATCGTACGACGTGTCGTCGGTGGCATTGTTAAAAGCCCAAGTGAAATCACCTCCAAACATACGGCCAGCATATGTCATGGTATTGTTTTTAGCATCTTCAGGTGAATCTGCTGTGTAACTATACATGATAGTCCCATTAGTGTCGAAGTTGTTATGTGTGTTCGAACCTTTATAGGAAGTTACAGAGCTTGGAACCGTTTCATTTCTACTGTTAACCACATAGGCATCGAAATCTACTGTAGAATTTGGAAAACAGGAATCGCCATAGGCTACAAAGCGTCGCGCACCTTCAATATAGTTGTTGTAAGCTTTAATTGATCCGCCATCTTCTTTAGAAAAAGTTGGCATGTTGCTATAATCGTTAGCGTTTTTACTTTCATCAAATACATCCGACCCTTGCATAGAGGTAAGAATAGGGTACTTGCAGTTTCTAAAATAGTTAGCTTCAACAAATACTGAGGAAGCGTTTGTAGCGCCCACCCCATATTTAGAATTTCCGTCGTAATAGTTGTTATATACATGCACACTATGGCTTCTAATACGTGGGTGACGACTATCTGAGTGATCGTACCAGTTGTGGTGATAAGTTAAATATTCAGGAGATTCGGTGCCATTACCTAAGAGGTTAGATTTTCCAGAATCCCAAAAATGGTTGTATGAAATGGTTACATATCCCGATCTTTTACTGTCTAAAGCACCATCGCCTTTAGCTTGGTCGGAATCACCTCCTGAGCCACCGTAAAAGAAATCGTTGTGGTGTACCCATACATAAGCATTGTCTTGTTGTAATCCAATATTATCGCCTTCATCACTGTCGCAATTCATAGTAGCGATGTTACGAATTTCAACATTGTTAGCGTTTTTAATGCGAATACCCCAGCCATCTGCCGTAGCATCGTTGCCAACACCTTCAAAAGTTGTAGATTGCGATGTATTGTTTTTGTTTTCAATAACAATATCACCTTTATCCATATAATCTAAATCAGTAATTTGTCCGATTAAACGAACAATTAAAGGGCGATTATCTTGACCTTTTTTAAAACCTTCCAAAATGTTTTGCAGACCAACACAAGGGTTAGCGTTTGCTCCGGTGACGTTTAATTCAATGGTGTTTTTGGTGTTTTCGGTTATGTATAAGATAACGGCATCCGATTTTACAGTACCATCTAGGTTATAGGCACTCGGGTTGCCTCCGTTGGCAAAAGCAAACCCTGTTCGATCGTGAGGTAAAACAGTGATGTTTCCGGTTGTGCTAAGCGGACCTTCAACACCAGACACTACAGCTGCAACACTTATGGTGTAGGTGCCTGCTTTAAGTCCTAGAATGTCGGCGCGTTGGTAACCCGAGTAACATCTAATAAGTTGATCGTCAATTTTTTTGTTGGTATATCCTTCGCCAGAGTAATACACGTTGTAGTGGTCGGCGCCATTAATGGGATCCCATTTTACAAAGGCAGATTCTAACCATCCGTCAGATTCAGTAATGTTAATGTTTTGTGCTGTAATGCTGAGGGTAGTCAGCATAAACACGGTGATAAAAAGTAATTTTTTTAACATAGTTCAAGTTGTATTTAGTTATTAGTGGTTTGTTGCTAAATCAATTACAATAAAATGTAATCGATTGCTCAAAAATATATTTATTTTTATTAATTCGATTCAAAATTCATTTTATTCGATGAAAGGGGCAAATATTTAATATGTCAGCGGTATAGATATTAGTAATCTTATAAATTAATGCTTGTTTTTTTGAGCAAATGTTAAATTATACGATGTGTAGTTTGTAAATTCATATAAATCTTATACTTTCGTGCAATCGATTGTAATTTCGTGATTTCTCTCTGCAATTTATAATGTAGCCTTGAAAGGAGGGATTACCATCTTATGATTGACTCTTATATCAACTATAAATAAAGCACTCCATACTAGTCATCCCTTTGCAAAATGAAAAAAACGAAGGGGTCAACTAATAAAATAAAGGTGCGCAACTAAACTAAATAATAACCTAAACTAAAAGTACAATGAAAAAAAATTCCTTTTTTATGATGATGGCTTTGTTCCTTATGGCATTTATGTCATACGGACAAACAACAACGACCTACGAGCTAGGCGTTGAAACTAATTTAACAGAGACCTCTCCTGGGTCGGGGATATTAGCCTCTGCTGATGGAAAAATTAGAACGCCTGATGCCACCACAAATTACCACAGTTCAGGCTATGGTTATGTGTTTAAAGGCGGAAATATTTTAGAGTTAGATGTTGCAAGTGGTAATACTACGGTACGTTTTTATGGTTCTGTTCATAGTAACGGAAATATGGATGGTGGCACAATATCTGGTGGATCAGATTTAGGAAGTCACAATGTAAAAGTCACTGTCGATAAAACGGGAACTTACGAATACACCTATTTAGGAGGAGCAACTACCTTGTATTTCGCTTTTACAGGCTCTGATGCTTATACGCCGAAAATTGAAGTTGTTAATACCTCAGTTACCGTGGTGAAAACGCAAGTTTGGGATTTTGGTGCAGAACAACTTGATGCGTTTCTTTACGACAATATGCTCGATGAAGCAGCAATAAATACTTGGTACCCTGGTGTAGCTCCTGGAACTTCAGGTGAAAACCTACCAGAATCATTTGATGCTGGTCTGTTAAACTGGACAGGAAAGCCTAGTTCAGACCGATTAAGAACTACTAATACCAATCTAACCCGTACCGATGAAAATATTAATGGCGTAACAGGGTATACAGGAAGAATATATCAAAATGGGGCGTCTTCAAGTATGCAAAGACTTTGGACTATCAATTTAGATGAAGATGATGAGATCACGATATTCATGTTGGCTCAAAATGGTGTAGGTGAACTTCATTTTGAAAACACAACGGCAGGCGATCAAAATGATGTGGTTACTGTTGGAGCAACCTTACAAGAAATAAATTTTGTAGCAAAAAGTGCAGGAACTTTTAAAATCTACGATCCTGTAGACAAACCTAGTTATTATAGAATACTTAGAAAACCAGCCGAATTTGTTACTGTAGCCGTGAGTATTGATGAGGCTGCTGCTGCAGGAATTCCTAGCGGCTATACTTTAGATTTTACCAATCGTGAAACTGGGAAAGTATTCTCAGAAGTTGTTTCGTCTGGAAGCTGTAATGTTGCTTTGCCTATTGGTCATAGCTACGACCTAAGCCTTGGTGGCGCTAATGGGTATGTGATTTCAAGCGGATTAACCTTTGATGCGACTAACGCGACAACCACGCACGATGTTACTGTTGCCAAAGTAGACTTACATACCTTAACTGGATCTATAACAGGTTTAACCGATTTAAGTAAATTAACATTAACCTATGAGCCAGATCCTTCTGTAAATACGGTTTATAGTCCGATTGTTTCTATAAATACAAGTGCGGCGACTTACTCGGTAGACCTGGAGTCGGGTGTTGCTTATACTATTATTTCTGAAGGTGTAGATGATTATCAAATGGCGAGCAGTACCATTACCATTACATCAGCACAAACTACCGATATAGATTTTACAGCAAAACCATTGTACACGGTAGATATTAATACGCCAGATTTAGATGCTACACAACATGCTGCGTTGGAATTAACTTTTACCAATTTAAATGATAATAGCTATGCGTATAGTTTTACCGATGTTGATGCAGTAGCTTTACGTGATGGCGTGTATACGGTAAGTTATAGTGGTTTAGACGTTTATGCGCTTGAATTGGCTTTAACTGCAAATTTAACTGTTAACGGAGCTAATACATCTACCCATTTAACCTTTAACCCAGTTACAAACTGGAGTTTTGATGATAAAGACATCGTAACAAGCGATACACATTACAAAGGTTTAGTGATTTCTGGTGTTAAAAATGAAGTAGCTAAAGGACACTTAGTAGCAGGAAATTCAAATACCATTGAAGTGCCTATGAATCCGGGCGATAAAATGATTGTGTCTTATTACTATCAAGCGAATTTTACTATTGAAGGTGGAACACCTGTAATAGGAAATAGTAACAGCACCAGTTTGATAGAACGTGTTGAATATATGTATACCGAGACTACAGCAGGAACTGTAACTTTAAATGTATTAGGTACTACTTATTTTACTAATATTCAAGTGACGCCAGCGGTAGCTTTTGCCGACACAATTACTGTAGGTTCTGGTAAAGACTATCTTACTATCAAGGAAGCTTTAGCAGCTATAGCCGAAATGGACCGCCCAAATGATGAGCGTGTTACGGTTTTAATTGATCCAGGGAACTATGAAGAAATGTTAGTGATTAACGTCAAAAATGTCACCTTAAAAAATGCATCTTCATCTCCAAGTATTGCTATTCTGAATAAGGGTGTTGATATTGATGCGAATGCCGTTAGAATTACGTCTTATTACGGACAAAAATATAACTTCTATAGCCAAGGGCCAGACAACAAATGGAGTGCTGAAGCCTTAGCGGTTAACAAAGCAAACGGATACACGAACTACGAAAATAAAGAAGGAACAGGTGGCGGATCGTCGTATTGGAATGCGACAGTTGTTGTTGCTGCTGACGGATTTACTGCCGAAAATATTATTCTGGAAAACTCCTTCAATCAATATATATCTTTAAAAGAGTCACAAGATGTTGTTGAAGCGAAAAATTCAGCCTCAGAACCTGTAAGACCAACAGATTACGGTAACACCGATGTACAAGACCGATCTAAAGGTTATGTCACCCAAGCTGCTGCTATTGGTATTGCTAATAACACCGATAAAGTAACCTTAAATAATTGCCGCGTTATAGGGCGTCAAGATACTTTTTACGGTGGTACAGGATCTCGTGTTGTAGTATATAAAGGTGCTATGATGGGTGCTGTAGATTATATTTTTGGAGGAATGACAGCTGTATTCTATCAAACCGATTTTGTATTAAACACCAGCGATTACTCTAGTGATGCGGCTTATATTACAGCAGCTCAACAAGACAGTGGTAGAGGGTATTTAATGTACCAATGTCATGTTAAATCTACTATTCCAGGTGTGGAAACAGCTTCTCAACATGGTTCTAAACCAGGTTATTTTGGCCGCCCTTGGCGCGCTAATACTAGTGAAGTTGTGTTTTTAGAAACGACTATCGATGCATCAACCTACCCAGGTTCTGAAGGTTTGTCTCTAATTAATCCAGTGGGGTGGACAAGTTCTTTAGGTGGCGAATCGGATTTAATGTATGAATATGGAACCATAGAGCAGGCCTCAGTTGATAATTCTGGAAGCCGTGCATCATGGTCTACTATGTTAACAACTCCTGTTTTAAAAGATGGGACCGATGCTGTACCGTTTGAGTTTACAAAGGGCAACGACAATTGGGACCCCATAGGAGCGTTTGTTTTAGATGTGACTAATCCGACAGAAGCTACCAATACTGTACAAATTAAGGGTTATAAAGGTCATTTGTATATAGCGAACGTGAAATCTCATACTAAGATTGAAGTATACAATATCACAGGAGCCGTTGTAAAAACATTTAGTACCGCTACAGATCGTAGTTTTCAAATAAATAATGGCATCTATATTATTAAGGTTAAGGATGCCGATGGTGTTAAAGTAGTTAAAGTTTTAGCACATTAATAACCAAGTAAGCCTAGTAATTAGGTTTTTCAAGAATTAGGAGGCTGTCTCAAAAAGTGGAACAAATAGCTATTCTGTAAACGATACAGAATATCATATCATTAAAAAAAATAATGATTATGGGCATCTGAAATAAATTCAGATTGATGTAAAATCAACTTTTTAGGACAGCCTCTTTTTATTTAGGAAAAACCGAATCTCTTAACGTTAATAGGTGATAAATATGTAACAGAACTATATTTTTTTCACGAATAAGCAAAAATTATGATGATAAAAATGAAAATTATTTTGTTTAATCAGAAATAATATATAATTTAGGCAATCGATTACAATAACTAAATTTAATAACTAAAAACTATTTAAAAATGAAAAAACAATTACTTTTAATTATTTTACCAATTTTACTTTTTTCGGTAACAATACAAGGACAAGTAGTCTCTGATGAAGTTTGGGACTTAGGTGGTAATACTTCAGAATTTCCAGAAGGGGATGATTACGCCACAACAACTACCATACGAGGATTAAATATTGTGCCTGGAGGTTCAACTTTTGGAAAAAGAGAACCAAATGCTCAAACCTGGTCTGATGGGTATACATCAATAAATCGTTTTAGAGGTCAAGGACACAGTGCGGTAGGTACAGATGGGTTACCAACGCGTCGTTACTTTCATTTTGAAGTAGGCGGTCCAGTAGCTGTTAAAGTTTGGTACCGATTTAGTGGGACAAGTACACCTCGTGCATTAATTATTAGCGATGGTAATGGGAATGTTTTAGCTAAACTGGATAGTCCAGGGGATACAGATACGCGTTACCTAGAAGTGGATTATACCGGTGCGGGAACTGATATTCATATTTTTTCATCTGATAACGCTGTAAACTATTATAAAATAGAGGTGAGTTCTACCCTTTTAAGTAATAAGGATATTGATTCTAAAGTCTCAACTCAAATACAAGCGGTTGGAAACCAAGTGTTAGTTTCAAATGTTTCAAGTGCAACTTCTATTAATGTTTACTCGCTTACAGGAGCTTTAGTGAAATCTTTAAACACTTCTGGTGATACTAGATTTTCTTTAAGAACGGGGCTTTACATCGCAACCGTAAAAACATTTGAGGGCGAAAAATCAGTGAAATTACTAGTAAAATAAATTGTTACCACAACAATAACTTATTTGAACTAAAAGAGGGTATCCATTATGGATGCCCTTTTTGCTTTTAGAATAATTTACCTTAGATATTTCTGCTTTTGTTTAGTAATTAAGAGGCTTAAATGTATCATATTTAGTATTTTTATGCAATCGATTAAATAAACGAAACTTATGCGAGATTTTAAGCTGTTATTCGTAGGCTTTATTATAGTATTTTGTCAGCAAGTACAGGCACAAGTGCATCCCAAATCATGGAGTAGAATTGTGCATCAAGATGAAGGCGCTTGGTTTGCTTCAGAGGAAGCTATAGACATAGCAGAAAATGTATTGCTTTACCAACGCGATATTGGAGGCTGGCCTAAGAATATTCAAATGCAAAAGGGTTTAAGTCCTTCAGAAATATCTCATTTAAAAAAACTAAAGTCGAGCAGTAAAGATGTGACTACCGATAATGGCGCTACCATTCAAGAAATGTTGTTTTTGTCTAAGGTATACCAGCAGGTGCCCGACCCGCGCTACAAATCGGCGTTCATCAAAGGGGTTCAATACTTATTGAAAGCCCAATACGATAATGGGGGATGGCCTCAGTTTTACCCCTTAAGAAAAGGCTATTATTCCCATATTACTTACAACGATGATTCCATGGTTAACATCCTCGAGCTTTTAAAAGCCTTGAAGGAGCAGTCCGATGAATTGTCTATTACGTTGTCTCCAGACTTGTCGTCTAGAGTAGAGGAGGCTTTTAATAAGGGCATCGACTGTATCCTTAAAACACAATACAAACAAAACGGCGTGTTAACCGCTTGGTGTGCACAGTATGACGAACATAGCCTAGAGCCTGCAAAAGCTCGTTCTTATGAATTACCATCATTAAGCGGAAAGGAGTCTGCCAACATTGTATCGCTTTTAATGTCCATAGATAAGCCTTCATCAGAAATTATAAATGCCGTAAATAAAGCGGTAGCATGGTTTCAATTAGTAAAAATAACCAACCTAAAACGCCAGCCCATTCGAGATAAAAATGGAAAATATATCGATGTAAAAATGATTGAAGACCAAAACGCCGATCCCATTTGGGCGCGTTTTATGGAACTCGATGATAATACACCGTTTTTCTGCGATCGTGATGGTGTAAAAAAAGCCACTTTATCCGAAATCGGTATCGAAAGACGCAGTGGTTATGCTTGGTATACCGATACGCCTCGAAAAATTTTAGCTAAATACCCCAAATGGAAGTCTAAATACGATGCGAAGCTTGTAAAAAAATCAGCTAAAGATCCTTATAACATGGTGGTGGCTAAAGATGGTAGTGGTGATTTCGATAACATACAGGATGCTATTTATGCAGCTAAAGCCTTTCCTTACCAACGGGTTATTATTCATGTAAAAAACGGGTTATATAACGAAAAAGTTCATGTGTATTCATGGAATACTAAAGTGACTCTAATAGGAGAAAGTCAAGAACATACCATCATTTCATATAACGATTATTTCTCTAAAACTAATTTAGGTAGAAACAGCACCTTTCATACATCCACAGTTTTAATTGAAGGCGACGATTTTATTGCTAAAAATTTAACTATAAAAAACTCGGCAGGACCTGTTGGGCAGGCGATTGCACTTTCTGTAAATGCTAACCGTTGCTATTTTGAAAATTGTAAACTTTTAGGTTTTCAAGACACCTTGTATACTTCAGGCGAAGGTTATAAACAGTATTTTAAAAACTGCTATATTGAAGGCAGTACCGATTTCATTTTTGGTGAGGCTACAGTGTTGTTTGACGCCTGTCAAATTCACAGCAAAACAAATTCATACATCACAGCGGCATCAACACCCCAAGGTGAGGATTTCGGTTATGTGTTTAAAAATTGTAAACTTACAGCCGATGCCAATCTTGATGCCGTATACCTGGGGAGACCTTGGCGCTTACATGCCAAAACGGTTTTTTTGTATTGCGAATTAGGTAGTCAAATTTTACCTTTAGGCTGGCATAATTGGAATAAAAAGGAAGCTGAAAAAACAGTTTTTTATGCCGAATATAACAATTCAGGGGCTGGTTTTCAGCCAGACAAACGCGTTAATTGGTCGCACCAATTATCTAAGAAAGAAGCCAAAAAATACACCGTTGATAATATTTTAGGAACCGATTTCAGTAAAAACCATAAATAAATGATATTTCTTAAATTAAAACAATACGTTCTTGCCTTAGCCATCCTATTTTCAGTAAATGGTTTTGCTCAAAATACAACCATATATATGATAGGCGATTCTACCATGGCTAACAAAAAGAATCCAGATGAAAACCCAGAGCATGGCTGGGGGCAAGTTTTACCATCCTTTTTTAAAGATGGAATAACTATTGAAAATCGTGCTGTAAACGGCAGAAGTTCTAAAAGTTTTAGAGCCGAAGGACGTTGGGATGCCATTTTGAAAACCTTAAAAAAGGGCGATTATGTTTTTATCCAGTTTGGGCATAACGACCAAAAGGAAAAATCACCAGAACGCTATACGAATCCGCATACGACCTACCGTCACAATTTGATTAATTATGTATTAGAAGCGCGCGAAAAAGGCGCTATTCCCGTTTTATTTTCATCTATAGTACGACGTAATTTTAATGAGGAAGGCGTATTCATTGATACCCATGGAGCTTACCCCTTAGAAGTGCGCTTGGTGGCTTCAGAATACCATGTACCTTTTATAGACCTTCAGTATGAAACAGAAATTTTGGAAACAAGCTACGGCGTAGAGAAATCAAAATTATTACATCTTCATTTTGAAGCGGGAACGTCTTCTTATTATAAAGAAGCTAAGCATGATGATACCCATCTATCTAAACTAGGGGCCACGGAAGTAGCCAAATTAGCGGTTGCTGAACTAAAGAAAAACGTACCTGATATATCAAAATTATTAAAATAAACAACCCAAGTTTCTGACTCACATCAGTCATTTTAACGCCATTTTAACAGTGGTGATCTGGATTCATGACATTTGTCATAAAATGCATCCTACTTTATACGGAACTTTGTCCTGTTAATGTAAAACAGTGGTTCGTTTTTCATATAAAATGTTTGGTTAGTTTAGAACTGTTCAGTTTCCGAGAAAGCTGAACAGTTTTTTTTTGCACCAACCTTAATTCTAGTCGGAAAGTATTACGATTGTCCAAATACTTTATTTAGAAAGTCTACACTATAATCCAAGGTCATATCAAACCAAGGATCCATTAACCAAAATGCTGGCGGAGCACTTGGGATGGTACGAGTTTCGGTGTAGGTTTGGAATATTTTTAATAATGTTGTCATATCGCTTTTTCCAGCATTAATTTCTGGATTCGGACCATTAATGAAGAGTATAGGAGGTGTGTGTTCTCCAACGTATTGTAGTGGAGAAGCTTCCTTCCAGGCATTTTCATTTTTATCTCTAGAGCCGTTTAACCAAATGCTGGCCATGCTATTTTCAGCAGGGGCGTTTTGATGAACGAACGACACAATGCCATCAATATTTATAACTGCTTGAATTTCATCAGAAGGTTCATCATCTGTGCTAAAAATTTTAAGGTGAGATGTTACTCCTGCCAAAGTAGCTAATAAACCTCCAGAATCGGCACCCATAACAGCAATCTGGTTTGGATTTATTTTATATTTCTTAGCGTTTTTTCTAACCCACCTAACGGCATCCTTCACGTCGAAAACGGCAGCAGGATATCGCGCTTCTAAACTCAAACTATAGGCAATTGAAACACCAACAAAACCGTTTTGTGCCAGGTGTTGTGCCATAACACGTTGGTTTTCTTTTTGACCAGTAAGCCAACCGCCTCCATGAACGAGTATGACCGCGGGCATAAGTTTTTTAGGCTTTTTAGAAGGACAGTAGACGTCTAATTCTAATTTTTTATAACGGGTTTTCTTATATACAATGTCCTCATTATATTTAATGTCCTCGGTATTTAAAGGCGTAATCATTTTAGCAGAATCGTAATTCTGTTTGGTTGCCTTATAAATATCTACCAAATTGTAGGTGCTTTCACTTGTTTGTCCGATAGTCCAATTAGGAGTACAGCATAATATAAATAATAGTAGACTACTAATTTTGGATAATAAGTTCATGATGTCAATTTTAGTTCGAGCTCAAGGCAACTTCAACTATATTGAGGGAGAAGTGTTGAAAAATGCAAAGAACTACGGTTAGTTGATTTGGGCTTTTAACCTTTTAAAATATTCACGGAATATTTTTGAGATCGGTTATGGTGTTATTTTGGCCGAAAAATACGTATTTTCATTAAATCCCCTAATATTATGTTAAAATTTAACATTAATAAAATGTGATTAACCCTAATAGAACGCTAGGATTATAGCTGTTTTCGGACAAATAATGAATTAGTCTATTTAATTTGAAATTCTCACTCAGAGTTGTTCGATTGCTATAATTAGTCCTTTGTGTATTTAACAGATGTTTAACAGCACTGGCGTAGGATTATGACATTTATCATAAAATACACTTTGGTTTATTCGGAACTTTGTCCTGTTAATGTAAAACAGTGGTTCGTTTTTCATATAAAATGTTTGGTTAATTTAAAACTGTTCAGCCTCCGAGAAAGCTGAACAGTTTTTTTTTGCTTCGATTTCTAGCATTTAAAAATGGGTGTTTTATATTATTCTAAAAGGAATGATATCATTCGTAATAAGTTCTCAAAAAGTAGTTTTCAGCTTGTGTTTTAGTAGTTTTTAAGAGTCGTTTAACACATGTTTAACAGTGCTGGTGTGGGTTTATGACATTTATCATAAAATACACTTTGGTTTATTCGGAACTTTGTCCTGTTAATGTAAAACAGTGGTTCGTTTTTCATATAAAATGTTTGGTTAGTTTAAAACTGTTCAGTCTTCAAGAAGGTTGAACAGTTTTTTTTGTGCTTATTTTGAAAAGCTAGATTGCGAGTTTGTGTCCGGATTAATTTCTTTTTTTTGTCCCTATAATTTTGTTACATTTGGCTTCGAATAACAAAAAATGTTAAAATGAAAATAATGAAATGTTTAAGTCTATTGACTTTAGTTTTACTAGTGGTATCTTGTAATAATCAGTCTTCGGTTTCAAATAAACCTATTAAAACCGAGTTGGATTCTGTATCCTATGCTATAGGTATGGATGTTGCAAAGAATGTAAAAATGAGTTTTGATGATTTTGATAATGAATTGTTCGTTCAAGGTTTTACGAATGTTTTAGATTCAACAAACATATTGTTGGATGAAGCTACGGCACAAAAGGTTGTTAGAGCTTTTTTCCAAAAGAAACAACAAGAAGAAGCTGCTAAGCGTGTTGAAGAAGGTGAGAAAAACAAAGAAGAAGGTGTTGCATTTTTAGAGTCAAACAAATCTAAAGAAGGTGTGCAAACTACAGCTAGTGGTTTACAATATATTGTATTAAAAGAAGGTACAGGAGCTAAGCCTACAAAAGATTCGAAAGTAAAAGTTCATTATCATGGTACTTTAATTGATGGAACTGTTTTTGATAGTTCAGTTGATAGAGGAGAACCTACTGAATTTGGAGTAACACAAGTGATTAAAGGATGGACAGAAGGTTTACAATTAATGTCTGAAGGCGCTAAGTATAAGTTCTTCATTCCTCAAGAATTGGCTTATGGTGCGAACCCAAGACCAGGAGGACCAATTAAACCTTATGCTACATTAATTTTTGATGTTGAGCTTTTAGAAGTTAAATAAGAGATTTAGATACTTAAATATATAGAAAAACAGGAAGCTAAGCTTCCTGTTTTTTTGCTTTAAAACCAAATTATTTCTTTATTTTGCCTAACCTATTTAAATATTTAAAATGAATTATCTTAAAATAAAAATCGCAGTTTTCCTGTGTGTTTGTTCTCTTACCCAAGCGCAAAGTCAAATGCAAACAGCCGTAGATTCTGTGAGTTATGCCATAGGTATTGATGTTGCAAAAAATGTAAAATCAAGCTTTGATGAATTTAATAGTGATGTCTTTTTTGAAGCCTTTGTTGCCAGTTTAAATGATGGTAACACTTTAATTGACGAAGCGGCTGCAAAGGACGTTATCAGAAATTATTTTCTAAAAAAACAAAAAGCAGAGGAAGAGAAGCTATCAGAACCAGGGACCACTTTTTTAAAGACTAATAAAACTAAAGAAGGGGTTTATACCACGGCGTCAGGTTTGCAGTACAAGATTTTAAAAGAAGGCACAGGAGCAAAGCCAACTAAAGATTCTAAAGTTAAGGTACACTACCATGGTACTTTAATCGACGGAACTGTTTTTGATAGTTCGGTAAACCGTGGTGAGCCCATAGAATTTGAAGTTTCACAAGTTATTAAAGGCTGGACCGAAGGTTTGCAGCTCATGCCTGAAGGGTCGAAATACATATTTTATATTCCTCATGACTTGGCTTATGGCGCAAATCCACGACCAGGAGGCGCCATAAAACCTTATGAAACTCTAATTTTTGAAGTTGAATTACTCGAGATTTTGTAGTATTAGCTAGCACCTTAATCTAGTAGTTTTCTAGCCTTGTAACTTCAAAGGCAAGAGGTCTATTTTTTTTTTGTAACTATATTTTACACAGAATAAGCCGTGCAAGTTGTAACTTTGTAGCTTAAAATAAGAATCGTATGAGCCATAAAGCAGGTTTTGTAAATATTATAGGGAATCCTAATGTGGGTAAATCCACTTTAATGAATGCCTTTGTAGGTGAAAAATTATCTATTATTACCTCTAAAGCACAAACCACAAGGCATCGTATTTTGGGTATCGTTAATGGCGACGATTTTCAAGTAGTTTTAAGTGACACCCCTGGTATTATAAAACCAGCTTACGAGCTTCAGGCGTCGATGATGGATTTCGTTAAATCTGCCTTCGAAGACGCCGATGTGCTTATTTATATGGTAGAAATAGGCGAGCAAGCTTTAAAAGATGAAGCCTTTTTCAATAAAATTAAAAGCTCTAAAATTCCTGTACTTTTATTATTAAATAAGATAGATAAGTCAGATCAAACCCAATTAGAAGAACAAGTGCAAGCATGGACTTCGAAAGTGCCTAATGCCGAAATTTATCCCATTTCAGCGCTTGAAGGTTTTAATGTAAATGAAGTATTTAATAGAATTATAGAATTACTTCCAGAATCACCACCGTTTTATCCTAAAGATCAGTTAACCGATAAGCCAGAGCGTTTTTTCGTGAATGAAATTATACGCGAAAAAATACTTTTACACTATAAAAAAGAAATCCCTTATGCCGTAGAAGTAGATACAGAGGAATTTTTTGAAGAGGAAAACATTATTAGAGTACGTTCGGTTATTATGGTTGAACGCGAAACTCAAAAAGGTATTATTATTGGACATAAGGGTAGTGCATTAAAGCGGGTAGGTGTTGAAGCCCGCAAAGATTTAGAAACCTTTTTTGGAAAACAAATTCACATCGAATTATATGTTAAAGTCAATAAAAACTGGCGTAGTAACGCGAATCAGTTAAAACGTTTTGGCTATAACAACTAAAAACTAATGCTAACTTGTTAATTAGGTAACACTTGGGTAATATATAGACTGTAAGTTTGCCTCAGAATTCTATTTCATAGGTACTAGTTGATTTTAATCATGCGTAAGTATAAAAAATAGGTTTGAGTTAGTTGGTTTAAAAAGCTTTAATTGTTTCTGCAATTAAGGCTTTTCTTTTTTTAGAACCTCGTACATAAAATCGTTTAGCAAATGCATTTCCTTAATACTAGAGGCTTTACCTATACTTCCTGCAAAATATAAAGCGATCCAAATTATAATCATAAAAAGGACAATGCTAAACTGAATGGCATAATCTTGTTCTAGCGACCAATTGGAGTAGGCCCAAATTCCGAAGCCAATAAAAATACTCGCCACTAAAAAGTGTAAAAACATAAATAATGTCCATACCGTAGGACTCGGACCAAATAAGCCATAAATACGACTCGAGTTTTCATCTATAGCATTTATTTCTAGGTGGAGTTGGGGCGACCAATAGGTTTGTTTCGCCTTGGGGAATTTAATAAAAACATGCTCGTCGATAACAGATACAATAAAATCGGATTGCGTGGTTTTTGCATTTTTAAAATCACTTAAAATGACTTCATTGTATTGAGGAATTTCAATTTTGAATCTCGGACGTAAAACAATATCGTTGGATAATGCCATAGAGCAGTGGTTTTGGGTTAGTAAAATACTATTTTTTTTGATACGGGGTAAATTTTATTCTTTTCATAAAAAAGATGAGACAAAGCGTATATTTCCTATTTTTGCACAAGTTTTCAGGACAGCTTAATTTAATCGCTTTTAACCTGTTAACCTTAAATCGAGATTATGAGTAATATAGTAGCCATTGTAGGGAGACCAAATGTTGGAAAATCAACGTTTTTTAATAGATTGATTCAAAGACGTGAAGCCATTGTTGATGCCGTTAGTGGAGTAACACGCGACCGTCATTACGGTAAATGTGATTGGAATGGTAAGGAGTTTTCTTTAATCGATACAGGAGGTTATGTTGTAGGAAGTGATGATATCTTCGAAGAAGAAATAGATAAGCAAGTGGAGTTAGCTATTGAAGAAGCTGATGCCATTATTTTTATGGTAGATGTGGAATCTGGCGTAACTGGAATGGATGAAGATGTAGCGAAGCTCTTAAGACGTATTAACAAGCCAGTTTTTTTAGTTGTTAATAAAGTTGATAACGCGAAGCGTGCCGAAGATGCTGTGGAATTTTACGCTTTAGGTCTTGGAGAATACTACACCGTAGCCAGTATTAATGGTAGTGGTACTGGTGATTTACTTGACGCACTTATAAAAGCTTTACCTGAAAAAGAAGAAGTGGTTGAAGACGAACTACCTCGTTTTGCTGTAGTTGGGCGTCCAAATGCAGGGAAGTCCTCTTTTATCAATGCCTTAATTGGTGAAGATCGTTATATCGTAACCGATATTGCGGGAACTACAAGAGACTCTATTGATACGAAATATAACCGCTTCGGATTTGAATTTAACCTAGTGGATACCGCTGGGATTAGAAGAAAATCTAAGGTTAAAGAAGATTTAGAATTCTATTCGGTAATGCGAAGTGTTCGAGCTATCGAGCACGCTGATGTTTGTATTCTGGTTTTAGATGCTAATCGCGGCTTTGACGGACAAGTACAAAACATCTTTTGGCTAGCCGAGCGCAATAGAAAAGGTATTGTGGTTTTAGTGAACAAATGGGATTTAGTTGAAAAAGATCATAAATCGGTTAAGGAATACGAAAAAGCCATCCGATTACAAATGCAACCTTTTACCGATGTGCCTATCGTATTTATTTCAGCACTAACAAAGCAGCGTATTTACAAAGCCATTGAAACGGCTGTTGAGGTATACCAAAACCGATCTAAGAAGATAAAAACAAGTCAGCTTAACGAAGTTTTACTGCCTATTATAGAAAACTACCCGCCACCAGCATATAAAGGGAAGTTTGTTAAAATTAAGTACATCATGCAGTTGCCAACACCGCAACCACAGTTTGCTTTTTTCTGTAATTTACCACAGTATATCAAAGACCCGTACAGACGCTTTTTAGAAAACAAATTGCGCGAACATTTTGGGTTTAACGGGGTTCCAATTAGTGTTTATATGCGTAAAAAGTAGTATTTGAACACTTACGGTAGGTGGTTGAATAAAAAATGGCATTTGCTGAATTTTGTTATAAAAGATGCAGTATAATTGTTAAAAATTGGGGAATTTTCATTTTTATAAAATTTCCCTAAAACAAATATTTTTATCGTAGATATTGGTTATTTTTAGCACTTCAAAACAATATTTATGAGTCAGATTATTACCTTCGGTGAAGTTCTAATGCGTTTATCTCCTTTTGGAAATAAAAAGTTTATTCAAGCCAATACCTTAGAATTCTATTTTGGAGGCACCGAATTAAATGTGGGGCTTTCTATCGCTAATTTTGGTGGTAATGTTAAGCATATTACCTGTATTTCAGACGATTTTATTGGAGACACAGCCATTTCTTATTTAAATAAATTTGATTTAGACACAACTGCTATTGTGCGTTCTGGACGTCCTCTAGGTGTGTATTTTTTAGAAGTTGGCGCCGTAATGCGCCCTAGTTCCATTTCCTATAACCGATCGCACTCTGCCTTTTCAAGTATTCAACCTGATATGGTTGATTGGGAGTCGGCTTTAGCCGATGGTTCTTGGTTTCACTGGACCGGAATTACTCCAGGATTAACACAAGGGAGTTTCGATACTTTAAAAGAAGGCTTAAAATTAGCAAAGAAAAAAGGGATGCAAGTTTCTGCCGATCCAACCTACAGAAGTGGGTTATGGAAATACGGAGTAAACGCTAAGGATGCTTTAGCAGAGTTAATACATTGTTCTACCATTTTTATTGGTGGTATAAATGAAATGAATGAAGTTTTAGGTACCGAATACGGTTATACTAACGAAGAGTTTATTGAAGCTAGTAAATTACTTATGGAAACCTTTCCATCCATTGAAAAAGTATTTGATAAGATAAGAACCTCTATAAATGCCTCATGGCATAAAATTCGAGCCAGAATGTGGAATGGTGAGGAGTTTAGGGAAACTCAAGATTTTGATATCACGCACATTGTAGACCGTATTGGTACTGGCGATGCTTTTGCAGCTGGACTCATTTATGGCTTACAACATTTTGATGATTATAAGTCTATGGATTACGCTAGTGCAGCCTGTGCTTTAAAACATACCTATGAAGGTGATGTTAATTATGCTACCATCGATGAGGTTACAAGAATTTTAGACGGAAACGTTTCTGGACGATTTAATAGATAAGAAGCATTGTGCTTTTAAAGATAAAGGAAGTTATTCGATATAGAATAGCTTCTTTTTTTTGTAATATTTTTACTTCAAGATAATTTTGTGCTGCAAGTGGTTAATTTTGTGCTACTTATACCTTTGTGTCTCCTGTAGTTTTGTTTAGAACTTAAACTAAACAAGATGAAAAATTCAAATTTTTACCAAAAGCACCGGAAATTTTTTCTGAGTGCAACGAGCTTTTTATTGCTTACAATTGTGGCGTACGCTCAAAGGCCAACCAAAACTGAGAACCCTGCCGATCAATGGACAATTAAGTGGAATGCCTCCGATGAGTTTAATAATAGCACGCCAGATTGGGCTAAATGGATCAAAACTGGGAACCTTCCTAACACCACAGCATGGAAGTGGGACAACCATCAAAATGTTAAAATATCAAACGATGGTGTTGCCGCTCTAACCATGCGTCAAAACCCGAATAATGCTTCAGATGGTGGTACCTATTTCAAATCGGGAATTCTTAAATCCTATAATACGTTTACTTATGGGTATTTTGAGGCTAAAATTAAAGGTGCTCATATTGGAGAAGGGGTTTGTCCTTCGTTCTGGCTATACAGTAATTTTGACTATACTGTAGGTGAAGGCCAAACTGTTTACAGTGAAATAGATATTGTTGAATTACAACAATTCGATTGGTATGAAGGCCATCAAGATGATGTTAGAGATATCGATTTAAATCTTCATGCTGTTGTTAAACAAAACGGACAAGGTGTTTGGAGGCGACCAAAAATGCACCCAGACGAACAATTAAATAAATGGAGAGCGTCTTGGGACCCAACTCAAGACTTTCATATTTATGGTTGTGAGGTAAACGAGCAAGAAATTATATGGTACATAGATGGCGTTGAAGTAGCTAGAAAACCTAATACGTATTGGCACCGTCCAATGAATGTTACTCTGTCACTCGGACTACGAAAACCATTTGTGGAATTCTATAACAACCGCAATAATGCTGTGAACCCTGAATCTAGTGCCGCAACTAGAGAGAAACTAAAGGGCATACCAACAACCATGTATGTGGATTATGTTCGTGTTTGGGAAAAAAGTGGCACCTCGGTTACACCACCAAGTACATCGGTTGGAGTGATAGAAAACAACGGATTTGAAACGGGTAGCTTGTCAAGTTGGAATGCTAGCGCTGGGGCTTCAGAAGTTTTAAGAAACAATGCGAGTAGCGGGCAGCATGCTGGATATGTAAATAATTCGAGCATCGCACAATTAGTGACTTTAAAAGCGAATACAACTTATAAGGTTACAGCTAAAGGTAAAGCGGCTAACTCAGGAGTTTCAACCTTTTTAGGTATTAGCGAATCTTCAAGCAATACGCTTATTGGAAATTATGAGTTTGATAGTACTTCATATAGTACAGGTGAAGTTTCTGTAACTACAGGTAATAGTGATACCGTTTACCGTATTTGGTATTGGTCATCAGGACAAGGTTATTGTGATGATTTTACCCTTGAAGAAGTTGACGGAGACACTAGTCAGCCGGTAGCTGTTACGGGAGTAAGTTTAAATAAAACGTCTGTGACTTTAGAGGAAGGGAATTCAACTACGTTATCTGCTAACGTGTCCCCACAAAATGCGACCAATAAAAATGTAACTTGGCAGGTTAGTAATAGCCAAGTGTTGTCGGTGAACAACGGACAAATAACAGCATTAAAGGCAGGGAATGCTTCGGTAACAGTAACGACACAAGATGGTAATCACGTAGCCAGTTGTTATATCACGGTTACAGAAGCAACCGGTGATGGAAGTGGAGATGATGGATCTAGCAATACAGAGGTACCTCAATCAGGCCAAACCATTTCATTGAAATCGTCAGAAGGGCTATTCCTAACGGTAAATACGGGTGCTCAAACTGCTATACAGGCTACACAAAATAATGTTAATAGCAAAGAGCAGTTTGTTGTTGTTACTGAAGGAAATTTTATAGGTCTGCAATCTGTTAGTACAAATAAATATGTAACCACGGCATCAGATAATACCATAAAATGTGGTGCTTCAGGGGTGTTTAACAGACAGCAGTTTACTTTTGAGTCTAATGGTTCAGGTGGATTTTATATTAAATCAAAAATTAATGGTTTGTACTGGAAATTAGATCGAAACAGTTCGGCTAAAGGCATTTCAGCAACAGTTTCTAAAAATCAAGCGTCTATTTTTAATTGGGATGTTGTAGGAGTAACCAATAAGCAACAAACCTTAAAAACATCTAATGATGAAAGTTTAGCTGCCGATAAAATTAATGTGTATCCTAACCCTTATTCGAATGGTGAATTAACTATTAAATTGGCAAAGGCGTATACAGGATCTATCGAGTTCAAAAATATTAATGGTCAAAATGTACTAAGATTACATGTGAATAATCAGAACCACATTAATATAAGTAATTCAGAGCTTCGTTTACCAAGTGGCTTGTATTTTATAAGCTTAAATATTGAAGGAAATTCCGTGGTGAAAAAATGGCTTGTGAATTAGTATTTTAGTCATTTCTATATTGAAGTAAGAGCATTAAAAAGGCCGTCCAAAAAACTTGTTTGGACGGCCTTTTAATATGTAAAAGTCACATGTTTTATAAGTGATAGCGGTCGATTATGTTATTTGGTTTGTAGGAGGTATTAGAATAGGGTATATCCAAGTATTACGGATAGCGATTTGTAGTTTGCACTGCCAACAGGGTTTAGGTTTAGAAGATCTCTATTCGTTTGCTGTCTTACCTCGATACTAAATTTATCATTGTATTTATATCCCAATCCTATGCCGAAATTGGGAGTAGGTTTTATTTCCATAGAATCAAGCTTGTCATCTTCATAACTAATTGACGAATCAAATGCGTAATCCAAAATAAATATTGCATTTATAAAAATTTTAGAATCTTTACTTAAATATATATAATATCTCGCTCCTAAAGGAATTTCTAAAGAGTTGTAGTCTGCGTTTGTTGTTAATTCTCCTCCAAAGTAATAACCAGTATCTGTGGTTTTTTTATTCTTTAGATGTTGAAATGTAGGTTCTACGATGATTGCCCATTTGTTTTTATTGAATGGTAATATAAATTCTGCTTCAATCCCAAGGCCAAAGCTACTTTTGTTGTCAAAATCGACATTTCTCAGTTCAGAATAAGTACTTATATTTAAAGAAGAATTAACGTATCGAGGGCGAATATTTAAATTAAACTGGATCTTTTTTTGTTTTCCTTCTAGGTATTTAACAGTTTCATTATGGCACTCATTATAGGCTGTAAACAAACGAGTCAACTCTTTTTTATCATAATTAAGTTTGCTGAAGTCTGTTATTTCAAAATCTGGACATTTTAAGTCATTCCATAATTGTTCTCTAAAGGCATTATTTTTTTTAACAGAATTGTTATCGATGATATAGCTTTTAAATACTAATTGTTGTGTGTTGGAATGATCTGTGTTGTAAAAAAAGCGCTTTAAATTACCATCATTGTATTCGTAAAAATTAGCTTTCCCAACAAGTATGGTTTTTAGAAAAAGAACTTCCTCTTTAAATGAAGGGCTTTTATAATGACTAATTTTACTTAAAGTTTCACTAGATCTATCAATGTTTACAGTAAATCTTGCATATTGAGACATATTAGTAACCCCAAATTCTTTTATGGAATGTATTGTTGCTTTTTGTGATTCTCCTTCTTCTGCAAGTTTGTATTCGATCTCCGTAGGGTTGTTTTTCCAATCCATATTTTTGATTAGGCAATCAGTTTTTTCATTGTTGTTATCAATAAAATATCCTGGTTCATAGGCGATTTGAGAATAGCAATAGGTGGTTAAAACGGTAATAAGAATACTTAATAATTTTGTTTTCATGTTGAGGTTAGTTGGGTTGGTAATAATTATACAATCTAGCCCCTCTTAACTTTTATGGAGCTATTTTAAGATTATACTTTTTCGTTAATTGAATAAAATGTTAATTGAATAAAATGTTAAGGGGATAATAAATGTGGTTAAGGGTAATAAAAAAAGGGTGGATAATTAATAGAAGAACCGCTTCTGCTAAAGCGGCCTTAAATCTTTAAGAGGGTTATTTTAAATGGAAAAGCCTAGGGTTACCACCCCCCAGAAGCACCACCACCGCCGAAGCCACCGCCACCAAAGCCGCCACCGAAACCACCCCCAAAACCACCGCCAGAGCTTCCGCCCCAGCCACTAGAACCTCGACTGTAATTGCCGCGTCCCATATTACTTAATATGATAGCGTCCCATATATCAAAACCTCCAGAGTTATTGCCTCCATTACGTCCGCCGCCACCGCCGCGTTTGTTTTTAATATAGGATAGAATAAACATTAAAGCAATAAATCCGAAAACAAGAAAAGGAATTACAGAATCTTCTGAATTACCCGAAGTAGGGCGAGAACCTTTGTATTCCCCCTGTAAGACCTCAAAGATAGCATCAGCACCTCTGTTTAATCCGCCAGGAAAATCACCTTTTCTAAAATATGGAAGGATGTCGTTTTCAATAATGCGTCTGGACATGGCATCGGTTAAAAGATGCTCTACGCCATAGCCTGTGTTTATAGCAATTCTGCGGTCATCATTCGCTAGAAGAATTAATATACCATTGTCTTCTTCGGCTTGACCAATTCCCCAAGCTTCACCCCATTGGGCGCCTAAAAAGTTGATGTTTTCGCCTTCGGTAGAATGAATAATAGCGACAACAATTTGCGTTGAGGTCGTGTCGGAATACCGAACCAGTTTTTGTTCTAAATTTTGTTTTTCGCCACTAGAAAGTAAGTTCACATAATCGTAAACACTAGTTTGGAATTTGGGCTTTTCAGGAATTTTAAATTGAGCAAAAGAAATACTCATGCTGAAAAGCATCAAAACAACGCCTAAGCCTAAACTTTTAAAGTTAAATATAGATGTTGTTTTGTGTTTTAAATGGGTCATAAAGTTTTAGCCTTTTGAGATGTCGTTAGAAAGCTCGTTGATGTCGTCCGTTTCATAAGGGAAATACTTTTGAAGCCTATCACCAGACCTTAAAATACCATCAACCAAACCTTGTTTAAAATGGCCTTTCTTAAAGTGGGCTTGCATAATGTCTTTAGTGCAATCCCAAAAATCAGGTTCCACCACTTTATTGATGCCTTCGTCGCCATAAATAACAAAAGATTTATCTCCAACGGCAACATAAATTAATACAGCATTTTGAAGCTTCGTGTTGTCCATTTTTAAATGATGAAAAACTTCTAAAGCGCGATTTGTGGGGTCGCCATTTGCCGATTTTTCAATATGAACACGTATTTCTCCAGAGGTGTTTAACTCAGCCCTTTGGATGGCGTCAACAATTTCTTGTTCCTCTTTTGCGGTTAAAAAATCTTCTGTTTTAGACATGTTTTAAAACTCTACTGTTGGTGCGTTTTCACTACCTGGAGCACTTTTAAAACGTGCCATTTCTTCAAAACCAAAAAGTCCAGCTAATAATTTAGCAGGGAATTTTTTAATGAATTTGTCGTAAATATTAACCTTTTCGTTGTAGCGATCTCTAGTGACATTGATACGATTTTCGGTACCTTCTAACTGCGATTGTAGTTCCAAGAAGTTTTTATCGGCTTTCAATTCTGGGTAGCGTTCTACCGTTACTAAAAGTTTAGAAAGCGCCCCGCTTAACCCTTGTTGAGCTTGTTGGAATTGTGCCATTTTTTCTGGAGTTAGGTTGTTGGCATCAATAGTTGTTTTAGTCGCTTCAGAACGAGCCTTAATAACGCCTTCTAGAGTTTCTCTTTCATGCGCGGCATAACCTTTTACTGTCGATACTAAATTCGGAATTAAATCGGCACGACGCTGGTACGAGCTTTCAACATTAGACCAAGCTGTTTTAGCATCAGCTTCATATTCAACGGCGGTGTTGTTAAAGTTTTTAGCCCAAGAATAAATTCCAATGACAACAATAGCGACGATAATCCATGGTAAAAATTTCTTCATAATGTTCTAGTTTAAAGGTGTTGTTTTATTTTAATGAGTTGATTTTTTATGCTTTCAAGCTTGCTAACAATTTCAAAAGTGTTTAGAGCTTGTTTTTTTTCTTCTTTCAAGTGTGTTTTAGCACCATCAAGTGTAAAACCACGCTCTTTTACCAAATGATAAATAAACTTTAAGTTTTTAATGTCTTCGGGGGTAAACTTTCTATTGCCTTTTGCGTTTTTTTTAGGTTTAAGAACATCAAATTCTTTTTCCCAAAAACGTATTAAAGAGGTGTTTACATCAAATGCTTTGGCGACTTCACCAATACTATAATAGCGTTTTTCTGGGAGGTCGATATGCATTAATCTAATGATTGATTTTCTAATGAAGCATGCTCCAATAGTTTATTAAATTCTTCTGCGGTTAAACTGCCGTAATAGAAGTTAATAGGGTTAATACGTTCGTCGTCTTTAAAAATTTCATAGTGTAAATGCGGTCCTTGCGATCGACCCGTACTACCTACAAATCCGATAAGGTCTCCTCGTTTTACCTTTTGGTTTTTTCTAACGTTATATTTGTATAAATGGGCATATAAACTCACATAGCCATAGCCATGATCTATTCTAATATGGTTGCCGTAACCAGTCGATTTTGAATCGGCACGCGTAACTACACCATCGCCTGTAGCGTAAACGGGTGTGCCTCGAGGTGCTGTGAAATCCATACCACGGTGCATTTTTCTTACCTTAGTAAAAGGGTCACTACGCATGCCGTAACCTGAAGCCATACGAGTTAAATCTTTATTGCTTACCGGTTGAATGGCCGGAATGGCAGCAAGTAATTTTTCCTTGTCTTCTGCCAATTTGGTAATTTCATCTAAAGATTTAGATTGCACTACAATTTGCTTCTGTAGGATGTCAATACGCTTATTACTTTCTATAATTAACTTAGAGTTATCAAAGCCTTCTAAATTTTTATAGCGATTAATCCCGCCAAAACCAGCACGACGTTGTTCTTCTGGAATGGGATTGGCCTCAAAATACACACGATAAATATTATTATCACGCTCGGCAACATTCGCCAAAACCGTTTCGGCGTGTTCCATTTTTTTGTTTAGTAACTCAAATTGTAATTGCGTGTTTTGAAGCTCTCTTTTTAAGGCGCGTTCTTTTGGGGATTCAACATACTGACTGCCAATGAAAACGAATATAAAAGCGAAAAAAGCAGTTCCTAAAATAAAGAAAAAGGCATACTTAAAAGTGGTGCGTTTTTTACGCTGTATTTTCCTGTAGGAAAGCGTATCAGGATCGTAATAATATTTTACCTTACTCATTTCTTAAATTATGCTATTTTTGCAGCGCATTGAAGGTGTGTTTTTCATCTTCAATCATGCAGTAAACGGACAAACCTACAAAAAATTATTATAAACAATTTTAATAATAGTAGCTTTGAAGTTTAATGCTGAACCAAATTTAAAATAAATTTGTAGCATAAATATAAAAATTGTTTCGCATTATCGCTAATAGTTTCGAAACAAGGTGTTTAAAAATATTACATGAAATCACAAGACATTCGCGCTAAGTTTTTAAGTTTTTTTGAAGAAAAACAACATAGTATCGTGCCATCGGCACCCATGGTTCTAAAAGATGATCCAACTTTAATGTTCGTTAATGCAGGTATGGCACCTTTTAAAGAATACTTTTTAGGGAATGCCGAGCCTAAAAATAAACGTATTACAGATAGTCAAAAATGTTTACGTGTTTCTGGAAAACATAATGACCTTGAAGAAGTAGGGTATGATACCTATCACCATACCTTATTCGAAATGTTAGGGAACTGGAGTTTTGGCGATTACTTTAAAGAAGAAGCCATCGCTTGGGCTTGGGAATTATTAACCGAAGTTTTTGGTATCGATAAAGATATGCTTTACGTTTCCGTATTTGAAGGGAATAAAGAAGATGGTCTTGAGATGGACACCGAAGCTTTTGATATTTGGAAAAAATACATCTCGGAAGATCGTATTCTAACGGGTGATAAAAAAGATAACTTCTGGGAAATGGGTGATCAAGGACCTTGTGGACCTTGTAGTGAAATACATGTAGATATCCGTTCGGCGGAAGAAAAAGCTAAAGTGCCAGGAAAAGACCTTGTTAATCAAGATCATCCGCAGGTGGTTGAAATATGGAACTTGGTTTTCATGCAGTATAACCGTAAGGCAAACGGTTCTTTAGAGTCCTTACCGAATAAACACATTGATACCGGAATGGGCTTTGAGCGTTTATGTATGGTTTTACAAGGCGTACAGTCTAATTACGATACCGATGTTTTCACACCTATAATCAAGGAAATTGAAACCATTACCAATAAAACCTATAGAAAAGACGAAAAAGTAGACGTTGCTATTCGAGTGATTGCCGATCACGTGCGTGCTGTAGCCTTTTCAATTGCCGATGGGCAGCTGCCAAGTAATACTGGTGCTGGATATGTAATTCGTAGAATTTTGCGTCGTGCCGTACGTTACGGATTTACGTTTTTAGATAAAAAAGAACCTTTTATTTACAGACTTGTCGACGTTTTAGATAAAAAAATGGGTAAAGCCTTCCCTGAGCTAAAAGCCCAAAAACAATTGGTTGAGAACGTTATTAAAGAAGAAGAACAGTCTTTTTTAAGAACCCTAGATCAAGGTTTGGTGCTTTTAAATCGAATTGTTGAAGAGACTAAAGGTGATACGGTTACGGGAGCAAAAGCTTTCGAATTATACGATACTTACGGTTTCCCAATTGATTTAACGGCTTTAATTCTTTCTGAAAAAGATTTAAAATTAGATGAAGCTGGTTTTAATGAAGAACTTCAAAAACAAAAAGACCGTTCGCGTGCAGCGAGTGAAAGCTCTACAGGCGATTGGACCACTTTAATAGAGGATGATGTTGAAGAATTTATTGGTTACGATGCACTTCAGGCTAATGTTAAACTAACGCGATACCGAAAAGTGAGTTCTAAAAAGGACGGCGATATGTATCAGTTGGTTTTTAATTTAACACCGTTTTATCCTGAAGGTGGTGGACAAGTTGGAGATAAAGGTTATTTGGAAGATGCTTATGGCGATGTGGTTTACATTTTAAATACAAAAAAGGAAAACAACGTCATCATTCACTTTACAGAAACCTTACCAAAGCATTTAAACGAGGGCTTTAAAGTGGTGGTTGATGAAAAACAACGTCACAGAACCGAATGTAACCATACAGCAACACACTTGTTACATCAGGCCTTGCGTTCTATCTTAGGAACTCATGTAGAGCAAAAGGGTAGTGCGGTACATTCAAAATATCTAAGATTCGATTTCTCGCATTTTTCTAAATTAACTGAAGATGAAATTCGTGATGTAGAAAGTTTCGTAAATGCAAGAATTAATGGAAAAATTCCTTTAGTTGAAAAACGTAATATTCCTAAAGAAGAAGCCATCGCTGCTGGAGCAATGAGTTTGTTTGGTGAGAAATATGGGGATACGGTTCGCTCTATTCAGTTCGGACAATCTATCGAGCTTTGTGGTGGAACGCATGTGAAAAATACTGCCGATATTTGGCACTTTAAAATTGTTTCTGAAGGCGCTGTTGCTGCAGGAATCAGACGTATTGAAGCCATTACCAGTGATGCTGTAAAAGATTTCTATTCGGAAAATAACCGTTTGTTTTTTGAAATGAAAGGACTGCTTAATAATGCTAAGGAGCCTATAAAAGCACTTCAAAATTTACAAGAAGAAAATACAAGCCTTAAAAAGCAAATTGAAGCTTTGTTAAAAGATAAAGCTAAAAATATAAAAGGTGACCTTAAAAGTGAACTTACAGAGATTAACGGCATTCAGTTTTTAGCTAAGAAATTGGATTTAGATGCGGCAGGATTAAAAGATGTGGCTTTTGAATTAGGGGGCGAAGTAGAGAATTTATTCTTGTTATTCGCTACCGAAAATGAAGGTAAAGCCTTGTTATCATGTTATATTTCTAAAGATTTAGTCGCTAGTAAAGGCTTAAATGCAGGACAGGTCGTTCGTGAACTGGGTAAATTTATTCAAGGCGGCGGCGGCGGACAACCATTTTTTGCAACTGCAGGCGGGAAAAACCCAGAAGGGATTACCCAAGCTTTAGCGGAAGCAAAGAAGTATGTGGGGTAAAACATAGTTGAAAAGTCGTAAAGTAACAAAGCTGCAAAGTTTCAAAAGTAGATTAGTATCTCTGAAGCTTTGCAGCTTTGAAATTTATAAACACCGAGACTTTGTAACTTTGTATCTCTGAAATTTAAAGAAAAATGAACCTTCAAACTAAAATATCTATAAAAAAAAGCTCTAGTCATTTAATAGATTACAGCTCTAAAGTGTTTTTAGTAGGCTCTTGTTTTTCTGAAAATATAGGGAATAAACTCACTTATTTTAAATTTCAAACGGAACAAAACCCATTCGGGATACTTTTTCATCCCCTAGCCATTAAAACGCTTATTAGTCGAGCGATTTCTAAGAAACATTATACCGATGCCGATGTGGTATTCCATAATGAGCAATGGCATGGTTTTGATGCTCATTCTAAATTGAGTAACGTTTCAAAAGAGCAAATTCTACAAACTTTAAATACCCGTTTACAAGCAACCTATAACGATTTAAAATCAGCTTCACATCTGGTTATTACCCTAGGAACGGCTTGGGTGTATCGTTATAATGAAACGAATCAGGTTGTGGCGAATTGCCATAAAATTCCACAGAAACAATTTTCAAAATCCTTAATGTCAGTTCAGGGGATTTGTGAGGTTTTAAGGTCTATTGAGACCCAAGTAAGAGGTCTTAATGAAGAAATATCCATCATTTATACAGTTTCACCTGTTCGGCATTTAAAAGATGGCTTTGTAGAAAACAATAGGAGTAAAGCGCATTTAACATCGGCTATACATCAACTTTTAGAAGAAAAGGCATCCCTCAATCAGTTTAACTCATTTTACTTTCCTGCTTACGAAATCATGATGGACGAGCTTAGGGATTATCGTTTTTATGCTGAAGATATGGTGCATCCAAATGCTTTGGCTGTCCAATACATTTGGAATGCTTTTGCTAGTACTTGGATTTCAAATGAGGCTTTAAAAACCATGGATGTTGTGGATGGTATTCAAAAAGGGCTACAGCACCGTCCCTTCAACGAAAAATCTGAAGCCCATCAAAAGTTTCTTCAGCAATTAGACTCTAAAATAGCCGAGATTCAAGATCGTTTTCCGCATATGACCTTTAAATAGGAATGTTGTTTTTTATCCTTGGTTAAAGAACGGATTAAAGCAACGTTTTAACTTCTTTTAATCACATTTTATCGAAAAACATGCTTGTTCCTCTATGAATAGTTGTACCTTTAAAACTGCTATTAATCAGTTTATCCAAAAAGCATCATGAGCCAAGTTTAAAAGGGGGCCATTGGTGCTTTTTTTGTGCCAAATTTTGTTATCCGTGAGGTTTAACATAACATAAGATTTGTTTAACGATTCGGTAATACTTAACCTCTAAATCTCCTGTATCTTTGAACTGTTTAGTTTAGACAACTTAATAACATTGGTAGACTTCATCTGTCGAAGGAACCGATGTTTTTTTGTTTTAAGAATGAAAATTTTTCTAACTTAGTACATGCGAAAAATTTTAATTGGTGTTGTTATTACTTTGGTTGTGCTTTACGCAGCCAAGTCTTGTGAAACACAAAAAGCTGAAAAAACTAGGCTTGTAGAAAACACGGCACTTATTCAACAGCAAATTAATAATGTTGGAAAGCTGGTGGTTACCGAAGGTCATTTTAGTCAGGTTTTTAACTATCAAAATTCAAAAGACCTTTTAGGGAATTATCTCACCTTTGAAAAGAAAGCTTTAGTGGTAGTCAATGCCGACGTTACTGTGGCCTACGATTTAAGTAAAATTGAATTTAAACTTGATGAAGCCACAAAAACACTATCGATTTTAAAGATTCCCGAAGAAGAAATCACCATTAGTCCCGATTTTGAATACTACGATGTGCAAGCCGATTTTTTAAATCCCTTTGAGGCTCAAGATTACAATAAGATTAAAAACATTGTTAATGCGTCTTTAAAGAAAAAGATAAATCAATCGCAATTAAAAACCAATGCCAAAAACCGTTTGATTAGTGAGTTGTCTAAATTTTATATTCTAACCAATTCTTTAGGTTGGACTTTAGAATACAACCAAATGACTATTGACCAAGTCGATGATTTTAAAGGTTTAAAGCTCTAGTTTTTTATATAAGGACATCCAGCCACCTCCATTTATGGCTTCAATACTATTAGATTTTAAAATAGCAGCAGCACTTGCCGATCGTACACCACTCGCACAGCAAGTAATTACAGGTCTTTGAAGTTTCTTGATGCTTTCAATCTTAGAACTAAGCGTTTGTAATGGTACATTTTGCGATCCCGGAATAGCGCTCTGTTCGTATTCTGAAACGGTTCTAACATCTAAAACAATAGCATTTCGCGATTTAAAATCCTTGATTTTTTCATTTTTGTTACCGAATAGAAAACTAAATATGCCCATAAGTTATGATTGTTTTTCTGTAAATATATTTCCCTTTAATTAAAACGAAGGTAACAAGTGTTACTGTTTTTTTTATGTATATTCAACCCAAATTATTCTGAATTTATGGAAGCCTACGTAAGCTTAAATATAGAAAATAAAGTGGGACACATTGAGTTTTTTCATCCTAATAGAAATTCTATGCCCAGTGATGTTTTGCAAAAACTCTCTGAAACCATAACCACAGCAGGAAAACATCCAGACATTAAAGTGATTGTTTTAAAAAGTGGGGGAGACCGCACGTTTTGTGCTGGAGCTAGTTTTAATGAGTTGATAGAGATTGAAGATGCAGAAACAGGGCAACAATTTTTTTCTGGCTTCGCTAAGGTTATCAATGCCATGCGTACTTGTCCTAAACTGATTATAGGACGTGTACAAGGTAAGGCTGTTGGAGGAGGTGTTGGTATTGCTGCGGCTGCCGATTATTGCTTGGCGACACAATATGCTTCTGTAAAGTTAAGTGAGTTAAGTATAGGAATTGGTCCCTTTGTTATAGAACCTGCAGTTACTAGAAAAATAGGTAATACGGCCATGTCGCAAATGACAATAAATGCCGAGGAATTTTTCTCAGCCGAGTTTGCAAAAGATAAAGGTTTATACGGAGAGGTTTTTAATACCGTAGAAGAATTGGATTTGGCTGTGTTAAGTCTCACAGAAAAACTGGCAAGCTACAACCCTGAAGCGTTAAAAGAAATGAAGACTGTTTTTTGGGAAGCAACCGATCACTGGGACGCTCTTTTAGCCGAACGCGCCGAAATTAGTGGCCGATTGGTTTTAAGTAAGTTTACCAAAAAGACATTGAAACGTTTCCGTTAAATAAAAAAAGACTGTTTAAAATTTTAAACAGTCTTTTTTTATAATTATTTCTTTTGTTCCATTCCTGGAGGATACTCTGCCATAATTTTAGCAACAAATTCCTTAATTAGGGCTTCTTTTTTCTCCATATTTTGGGTGAGGAATCCGGTGCCTAAACCTTGCCATACCAATTCATGACTTTGAGCATCAATAAGGTCTATGTATAACTGGCCTTCGGTGCTTGTTGAAACACTAGGCTGATCCCAGCCCCAACCCCAACCAGGTCCCATGCCCCAGCCAGGACCCCAACCGCCCCAACCCCAGGCGCCATAGCCCCAAGTGTTGTTGTAAACGTCTACGCGTTGGTTGGATTTAGTAAATAAACTAATGAGGATATCTGGATTTTCAGATTTAGTCATTCCTTTGCTTAAAAGTTCGGCCTCAATGGCTCTAAGAATACGGCGCTTATCTAAATCGCTAATTTCGGCTTTATCAATACCGTTTTTAAAGAATGCAAAGGTTTTGTATTTGCTGAAATCTTTGTTCTGGTCGTAATCAGTAGCGACTTTAATCGAGTTGCATGAAGTCAATACAACAGCTATAAGTACTAGGGATAATATTTTAAAAAGATGTTTCATAGGACAGTTGATTTAAAATGATCATATTTCTTTCTTAAGCATCAAGAATTGTACCAGTTAAGTGTTTTTTTGAACTGCCGCCTACAATTTAGGGGTTTGTCGTTTGTCTATTTTTATCGTAACCGTAAGGACAATGGCGACAACCACTTTGGCAACAATAACCACGTCTTAAATGGTATTTTTCCGTAAAACAGCGATACCCTTCTGGTGTGAGGTAATAATCGCCTTCTTCAAGAGGTATTATTTTTTTCATTATAAACAAAGATAGTGTAATACGGTTTATGGTGGAAGAGATTTATATCTTTTGTAACTTATCCAAAATTAAGAAATCCATGGTTTTTATCTCTAAATATTTGATTCCAAAAGGGTATTTGGGACTAACTCTTTACCCTTTTATCATTTTAAAAAAGAAACAACTTTTAGAAGATAAGGTACTATTAAATCATGAGCGTATTCACCTTAAACAACAGCTCGAAATGCTGGTGCTACCCTTTTATTTGTTTTATGTATTGGAGTTTTTATGGCGTTGGTTGTGGTGTTCAAATTGGAAAAAGGCTTATCGAAATATTTCTTTTGAACGCGAAGCTTATGCTCATGAAACAGATTTAGAATATTTAAAATCACGCCAGTTTTGGGCATTTTTAAAGTATCTTCGCAACTATGATATTTAAGCTTGAAAATAGCGTTAACCAGCAAGTTGATCTTCATCATAAAGACGTTGAATTGTACGTAAAACGAGAAGATGCCATTCATCCGTTTGTATCTGGAAATAAATACCGAAAATTAAAATATAACGTATTAGAGGCCCAAAAAAAAGGAATTAAAACGCTTGTGACTTTTGGCGGAGCTTATTCCAACCATATTGCGGCAGTTGCAGCGGCAGGGCAGTTATTCGGATTTAAAACCGTTGGCATAATTCGCGGTGAAGAATTGTGGACTGAAATAGATAAAAACCCAACCTTAAGTTTTGCGAAACAACGCGGTATGCGTTTTAAATTTGTGACGCGCGAGGCATATAGACGAAAATCTTCATCAGATTTTATTGCAGCTTTAAAAGATGAATTTGGCGATTACTATCATGTTCCTGAAGGTGGAACCAATACATTCGCCGTAAAGGGGTGTGAAGAAATATTAACTGAATCCGATAATGAGTTCGATTACATTTGCTCGGCTGTAGGGACTGGAGGAACCATTTCAGGACTTATAAATTGTTCAAAACCTCGTCAACAAGTTTTAGGTTTTCCTGCTCTAAAAGGGGACTTTTTAAAATCAGATATTAGTAAATTTGCAAAACAATCCAATTGGGAATTGATTACCGACTATCATTTTGGAGGCTATGCCAAAATAAATGAAGAATTGGTTGCGTTTATCAATCAGTTTAAAACCGATTATAAAATTCCCTTGGACCCCGTTTATACTGGTAAAATGCTGTTTGGGATTTTCGATTTAATAGAAAAAGGTTTTTTCCCTAAAGGATCGAAAATTTTAGCCATTCATACAGGAGGCTTACAAGGTATTGAAGGTATGAACGCCCTATTGAAAAAGAAGAACTTACCATTAATTATGTTGTGAAATGAGAAAAATAGTACTAGTGTTTTGTTTGGCCGTTGTGGTTTTTAGTTGTAAATCTAAAAAACATGTGGTTACTAAAAAGCCTCACAAACGCACTGAACATGTTGCAAGAAAACAAAAGCCAGCTGAAGTTGAAAAACACCAAGAGCCAGAAGTAGTTAAGCCAGCTCCTAAAGTTTTTGCTAGCAGTACAGAGGAATATATTTATAATTATCATGAAACGGCTCAGCAGGAAATGGCACTTTATGGCATTCCTGCAAGTATTACCTTAGCTCAAGGAATTTTAGAATCAGGATCGGGTAAAGGCAGGCTTTCCGTAGAAGCCAACAATCATTTCGGAATTAAATGTCATGGTTGGAAAGGTGCTAAAATTTATCATGATGACGATGCCGATCAAGAGTGTTTTAGAAAATATAAAGATGCAAAATATTCGTTTCGAGACCACTCCTTATTTTTAAGTGAGAGATCACGATATTCCAAATTATTCGATTTAAAAAAGGAAGACTATAAAGGCTGGGCAAAAGGATTAAAAGCCGCAGGCTATGCCACCGATAGAAAATATCCAGACAAATTAATTAGTCTTATAGAACGCTATAAACTGTATTTGTATGATGAGGCCGTTTTGGGTGACAAGTATGTGAAATATGAAATGCCTACAACGGTTCAGTCAGGTCATACCTATACTGTAGAAAAAGGCGATACCCTTTATGGTATTTCTAAGCGCTTTAATTTGACTGTTGAACAACTTCAAAAAATAAATGGTTTACGAGGAACGGCTTTAAGTATTGGGCAAGTTCTAGTCGTTGAACCATAATAAAATAAGAGTTATGATTTATAAAAGAAGCAGCGCATTATTTGCTGAAGCAGAAAAGGTAATTCCAGGTGGTGTAAATTCACCAGTAAGAGCTTTTAAAGGTGTTGGAGGAACACCAATTTTTGTAAAAGAAGCCAAAGGTGCTTATTTGTACGACGAGGATGGTAACCGATTAATAGATTACATCAATTCTTGGGGGCCTATGATTTTAGGGCACGCTTTTCAACCTGTTGTTGATGCTGTTGTTGAGAAAGCTAAAAAAGGAACGTCCTTTGGGATGCCTACAGAAATTGAAACAGAAATTGCGCAATTGGCCGTTTCTATGGTGCCTAATATTGATAAAATTAGATTCGTAAATTCCGGAACCGAAGCTTGTATGAGTGCCGTGCGTTTGGCTCGTGGTTTTACAGGAAAAGATAAAATTATCAAGTTTGCTGGTTGTTACCACGGGCATTCCGATTCGTTTTTAATACAAGCGGGGAGTGGTCTAAGTACTTTTGGTACGCCTAATAGTCCTGGGGTAACCCAAGGAACGGCCAAGGATACCTTATTAGCAAACTACAATGATATTGAGAATGTCAAAGCATTAATGGAGGCTAATAAAAATGAAATAGCTTGTGTTATTGTTGAGCCGGTTCCTGGAAATATGGGCTGCATTCCTCCTATAAATAATTTTCTTGAAAATTTAAGAACGCTTTGCGACGAACACAATATATTACTGATTTTCGATGAGGTGATGTCTGGATTTAGACTCGCAAAAGGTGGGGCACAAGAGCTCTATGGTGTAAATGCCGATATTGCTTGCTTCGGAAAAGTGATTGGTGGCGGATTACCTGTTGGTGCTTTTGCTGCTAGAGCAGAAATTATGAATCATTTGGCACCATTAGGTCCGGTGTATCAGGCGGGAACCTTAAGTGGAAATCCTTTAGCGATGGCAGCAGGTTTAGCCATGTTGAAAACATTAAATGAAGATGCCGAAATATTTGAAAGATTAGAAGCCAAGACAAAATATTTACACGAAGGCATGGCCAAAGTGTTAGCCGAGAATAAAGTAACTCATACTATTAATAGAGTTGGCTCGATGATTTCGGTGCATTTTGATGAAGCTGAAGTGATAGATTTTGAAACTGCAGCAAAGGGAAATAACGAATCGTTTAAAAAGTTTTTTCACGGATTATTAAACGAAGGGGTATACATCGCACCAAGTGCTTTTGAAACTTGGTTTATTACTGATGCGTTGAGTTATGAAGATTTAGATTTTACTATTGAAGCGGTAAATAAAGTTTCAAAAAGTCTGTAACGACTTGTAATTATAGTATAATAAAGATATCTAAAAGGTCTACCAATAATAAGGTAGGCCTTTTTTAGTTTAGCATGTTTTATTCCATATGGAATGGGATTTCAGAAGGTTGTTATTGTTGGTTTTTTTGGTAAACCATAGAATAATTGGTATTTTAAAGAAAATTGAAAAAATAAAAAAAAGAATGAAAAAAATTAGTTCAGTATTAGCCTTATTACTCATTATGCAATTGATGTCCTGTTCTTCAGACGATGACGGGATTAACAACGGAGGAGGAATTATTGATCTCGATTCGTTTACAGCTTTAAATGTTGGAGACAATATAAATTTAGTTTTGCGTTATGGGGCAAACCAAGAAGTTGAGTTAACAGGTGACGGTAATTTAAATAAGGTTGATTTGTTTGTAGATAACGATGTGTTATTTGTGTCTGATCTTAGTCCCGATGCCAGTAATGTTGTCGTGATAGTCGAAAGTCCAGATATTAACAGCATTGTAGTCGAAAATAATGGTATTTTAAATTTTGACAATGCCTTTGAAACCTCTTTCGACGAGTTAAATATTGTAGGTTTCGATGCTGCTGAAATTTATAATGAATACGCCATGCGGGTTAGTATACTTGATGTGCGTTTAGAAAATGCTGCTAAAATGGCGCTTTTGGATTTAGATGCCGATGAATTATATGTCGATTTACAAGATGGTAGTCGTTGTACCTTAGAGGGTTTTGCAACCGATCAATATATATCATTAATTAATGGTTGTCGTTTAAACTTAGACTTTCCGTATAATGAATGGGAAGCAACAAATCCTATACAAGGGGTTAACTGCACCATCACAGCAGACGATGGCGGAAATGGTTGGGTGCAAGCTTCAAATTACCTTGAGGCTACCGCCGATAATGGCACACGCATCTATTACCAAGGAACTCCTAACCAAGAAAATTTTACCGAGTTAAACGGTGGTGAAATTGTACAAAAGGATAATTAATATATAAATTCACAGCTAAATTTAAGTGGAGTAATGGATTAACCCTGTAAATATCCAATATGAAAACAAGGCTTCTAAAACCTGCGAATTGGCAATAAAAATTGCTGATTTCACTTATTAAGCTTATTTTTAATAAAAATAGAGTTTAAACCGATTAATAAAATTAAAAAAGATGAAACACATTATAGCCTTATTTTGTTTAGCCATACTATTTACTTCTTGTGAAGGCGATCAAGGTCCTGCTGGACCTGTAGGACCTCCTGGAGAAGATGGTTTAGTAGGTCTGGCTTTTGAAATTGAAATCGATTTTGATCAAGCTAATAATTTTGAACATATTGAGCCTTATGGTTTCGATGTACTGCCTTCCGATGTAGTTTTAACATACATCTCTTGGGAAACCGATAACGGGACTGAAATCTGGCGGTTATTACCGCAAACGGCATTTTTACAAAATAATGCTATTTTAACTTATAACTTCGATTTTACTCAGGGTGATGTTAGGATTTTTCTAGATTCTAATGGTACTTTTAATTTGGTAGATTTAACTCCAGAATGGACCGATAATCAGTTGTTTCGAGTTGTTGTAGTTCCGGCCGACTTTATTTCTGGTATCGACACGAATAATTTAGATGCAGTTATGAAAGCTACAAATATAGAGCAATTTAAAAGCTTGTAATTTGGCATATATGATTCACGCAAAAAGCCGCTTTTCTCCATGGAGAAAAGCGGCTTTTTAATTAAACTAACCAATATAAACGAACTTCTATGATTTAACCATTTTGGTGTTTCCCTTTTCGGTCACCATGTTTACCTTTTTTAGCGACTCTTTGCTTATGTTTCATCATTTTTTCAAAGTTTTCGAACTGCTCTTTGTTTAAAATTTTCTGCAATTTTGCTTTTTCAGCAATTTTAGCATCTAACATGGCGATTTGTTTGTTATAACGTTCTTCGCTCGTTAATTTTTTAGGCGCTTCCTTGTCTTTATTCGCTTGGCGTTCAGCCATCATAGCTTTGCGTTTCGTAGCTCTTTCTAAGTTTAAGGCTTGTATGTCGGTTTGCTGAGCAGCATTTAAATCTAAAGCTAATGTCATTCTTTTGGTTTGAAGCGTTGCCATTTGCTCTGCCGTCAAATCCATTTTTGCATGTTCTCCTCTGTGGTGTTTTCTGCCTTCTCTACCTTGTTCTTGTGCAATCCCCTGTAATCCTATAAGTGCTATTGCAATCAATATTATTTTTTTCATCTTTAATGTTTTTAAAATTATACTCTTAGGACTTCCACATTTCAAAAAGGTTTAAAGACTTTTAGTTTTTTAACTAAAATTAACGCTTACAGGTAAAATGAAATTATGAATAAGTCGGGTGGTTAAAACCATTAACATTGAGAATAATACTTAAAATGCTTTGGAAATTAAACGTTTCGGTTTTTCGTTGGCATCCATAATGATTTCAAATTCTATAATCCCAAGAACAAGTTCTTCTTGAGTGATTACTTCAACGCGCCAAAGCCCAGGTTTTACATTGTTCTTATAGGTGTACCCTCGAAAACCGTCATTACGGCCACCAGTAATATTGAAGCTAATATCATCGTAAGTTACCCAGTCGTCTTTAGTAACATCAAACCACTGCCAGCGATGAATAATAGATTTTTTTAACGCGGTAGGAGCAAAAATGGATGAAAAAATATATACAGGTTTGTCGTTAGAACGCACAAATTTAGATCGGTGATCTCTCCAAAAAACGAAGGGCTTCTTCTTTTCGTAAGTGACAATGTATTCATTGTTTTTTACTTGGATATCATGAGCGACAATGCCTGTTTGTAAGGCGAGAGGCACTGGTGGGATAAGCTTAAAATGGTAAAAAAGATTTATCGCCAAGTAAATAGAAACGATTAAAGTGATAAGCTTGACTAAATGGATTTCAGAGCGCGTACTCGGACTCCTTCTATAGATGACTGTAATTAAGGTTAGCGTAATTCCCAGGCTCACTAAGCCCGAGCAGATAAAAATAAGATGCCCCATTTGTCTTAAAAATACTGGGATCATAAAAGTGAAAAAGGTAAAACTGATAAAATAATAGATGCTAAACTGTAAATATTTATTAGAAATACGCTTTTTTAAAAGCTCGTTTGCTAAAAGTAATACCACTAAAATAGTAAAGAAAGAAGCTGTTTTAGAAATGGAAACACTTCTAGAAAAGTATATAACAAAAGCACTAGATAAACCTCCAAAGAAAAATTGAATAGCCAAAGGGAAATAAGCTTCAAAACGTTCTAAAAAGGTGTTTTTCCATTTGCCATCGTCTGCCAAGTTAAATAAGTAAAGGGTTAGGGTTAAGGCAGACATGTGCAAGCATAATACGGTAAGGTCATAAAGCCTATCGATGCGACCAAGAGTTAGGGTGTCAAAAATAAAACCACCTATAAAGAAAAGGAGTGGCGCGTATTTCTTATGTTTTTGAAGAAATTGTGGCAGAGGGCTATTTTTTAACCTAACTAGTTTTCGTTTCATAATAACTTGTCGATAAACAAATATAAAAGAATATTAGATTTGGGTTTCAAATAGGAGAAGCTATTCGGTTAATTTCAACTGTTTTGTTAAGGTTTATTACTTATGAATCATGAAATTTATCGACTCACTTTCATTAAAATTAGAAGTATGGTCATAAAAATGCATTTCCCGATAAATAGGCTTTACAATGAAAAAGACTTCAAAACCATAGTTTTGAAGCCCTCTTCCAAACAAAAAAACTAAACTAAAACTATTGTTTTATCAACTTCATTGTTTGATTATTACCCGAAAGTCTAATAATCTTAACTAAGTAGATATTTGAAGGGAGATTTGAAATGTCAAATTCCTGATTTTTATTATGGTTGCCCTTAAACTGTTTTACCAATTGACCAGTAATATTGTAGATAAGAACTTTTGAAGCGGTCTTATTAATTTTAAAACTATGACTTGTCGGATTTGGGAAGATCATAAACGTGTTTTCAAAAGGGTCATGATCGTCGCTTAATGTTTTAGCAGGTTGATTGCCATAAATTTTGAAGGTTCCTGGTTGAAGTGTAATAGCATCGGTAGCTTGAATACTTGTGTTTCCAGTTTCGTCCATTAAGTCGTACCACGTGCCGCCAGTGGCAAAATTTGGGTTTACTGTCTTGTCAGCCGTATCAAAATTCGAAATGATAACTACATCATTTAATTGTGAAGTAGGTAGGCTGGTATTCCAAACACGAATTCTTGGTGTTAAAGTTCCAGAAGTAATGCTGTAGTCGCCTTCAAAAACATCTTCGTTAATTTTTAAGTCGTTCAATCGGGCCCAAGTGTCGTAAACCGATTTTCGATTCGGGTCATCTAACCAGTTGTTTGTCCACTGTGGTTGAGGTTTTGTGCTAAGTTTACAAGAATCATCACTAGAAACAGAACCATCAGAGCATGTAAAAATGGAGTTTTCCATACCCAATGCGCCAAAATGCCAAATCATTTTAGGTCCCGGAATGGTTAAGGTAATGGCGCCCAAAGCTTCCATTCTTTTTAAAGCCGTGTTAAGATCCTTTACGCTGTAAGAACCATTAACAGCACCAAATTGTAAGTTTTTATACATTAGGCGTTCCTCATCATGACTTTCGGCATAACCGACTAGACGTTTGCCGGTAAATCCTCGAGATTTGTTCCCCATACGATCAATGTTCGAGTTTGAAGCATAACCCATAGTCAGTTGGTTGTAAGGGCTGGTCATTTTGCCCCACATCATAATACCTTTACCTTCTCCAATGCGGTAGTTTGCCCATTGTTGTTCTTCAGTATCAGTGCCTAAATGTTCAAAAATAACGTAGTGTGTGTTATCTAAACTCCAAGAATAATCGGCGTATTGTTTTAAAATAGCAACACGGTCAGAACTATATCCATTAGTGCAAGATTCATCGGTTGCTGTACATTGCTGCGTGAAGCCTTTGGTTAAATCCCAACGGAAACCATCAATTTTAAATTCGTTAATCCAGTGGTTAACAACACGCTCTACATAGTATTGTGTTTTTGCTTGTTGGTGGTTAAAATCCATGCCAACGCTGTAGCTGTGTTTGGCTTCCGTATTGAAATATGGACTTTCAGTACTTGGCTCTCCCCAGTCATCACCATCAGGATCATTCATCCACATACGTACCATCGGGTTTCTTCCGTAGGCATGATTCAAAGCAATATCTAAAATAACGGCAATACCGTTTTGGTGGCATAAATCGATGAATTCTTTAACCTTATCTTCCGTACCATAAAACTTATCTAAAGCCATGTGGAAAGAAGTATTGTAACCCCAACTTTCATTACCTTCATATTCCATGATCGGCATCAATTGAATGGCATTAATATTTAGGTTTTTGAAATAATCAATTCGATCAATTAAATCTTGAATATTTCTATCTGCATCAAAATCACGAATTAAAACCTCGTAAATAATTAAGTCTTCTTTTTTAGGTTTATTGAAATTTGTAACCGTCCAGTTGTAGGCGCTTTTTCCAGTTTGAAGCACTGTAACTTCACGTTCTTGTCCAGCCGGGTAAGCTGGTAAATTCGGATAAGTTCCTGCAGGAATTCCAGGGTCATCAAAAGGAGATAAGACTAAAGTTGAAAACGGATCGGCGGTTTTTACCATAACAGGTGAATTTGCTATAGGTGTTTCATCGACCACCCAATATTGATAGGTTTCTATCTTTTGCGCGGTTAAGCCAGTTAATTCTAACCAAAGTTTCCCAGAAGCCGGGTCTTTTTTCATGGCGTAAGCCGAAGTAGGCGTCCAGTTATTGAAACTACCAGCTACATACACAAAATCTTTTAAAGGGGCATCTAGAACCAAAGTGGCTTTTGAAGCATCTCCTGAGTTATAGTTAATACCGTTTTCTAATCCGCTAGGCATGGTTTGGGTTATAGTATCAGGGTTTACGACAACCGAAAATGATTTTTGAATCGTTTCTGCACCTTGGGTCACTGTTAAGGTGTAATTTTGATTGCTTGTAATGTTTGAATGTGTGTAAGAATAACTAGTTGCATTTGTTTTTACATTGATGGTAGTGCCATTACTAGCCAAAGCATAGTTTGCATTGCCGTTGCTATTTGAAGCTGTAATCGTAAAATTTCCACCTGCCGAAATTATGGTTGTGCTATTTTCTGTAGGGTTACCTAACGTAACTTGAAAGTATCCTACATTTGCAATGAAATCTTTACACCCTGAAGCTTTAATTTCTTGATTGCCAGAGGCATTTCTAAAAACCATTCCCATTTTAGTTGCCGAATTGGCTTGAGAGTCGGTTAAATTATAATAGGTTTTTGGAGTTATGGTTATGCTCCAAATACCATTGCCTTGGTTAGTCATTTCTCCTACGCCGTTATCGGTTCCCCAGTCTCCAACAACACTATATCCCCATGGGTTTGAGTCGTTTCCAATTCCGGAATGCATATATACTTTTGAAGGATTGTTTAGGGAATTACAAGCCGTATTAGAATTTATATCTATAGTTATGGTAACTGCTTCAGTAGTTTTAAACGTACTCGGGTTTGTAGTTAATTGTGAATAACTAAAATGAGATACAACTATAAGTAGTATGCTGAGTAATATTTTTTTCATGTGGGTTTAAATTAAAGACAAAAAGGGCTGTAATGTTAGTTACAGCCCTTTTCGTGTGATTAGTTTTTTGTAATTGAATACGTAGGATTGCTGGTGTCTGAAAGGTTTAAAACAATATCGTAATTACCTGCTGTAATCGCAATATTAGCACCACCATCTTCAAGTGTTCCATCGGCACCATCGTCTCCGTAATTAATGCCCCAATCGTTGTTTGCTCTAAACTTCATTGCACCGTTTGTAAGTGTTACATTGTTTAAATACCAAACACCTTCTTCAGCATAATTTAAATTCATTACAGTATCTGGACCATCCCATCCATTAGGTGTCGCATCGCCAACAAGCCCCCAAAGTTTTTCAATAGGCTCTAATGAATAGGTTAAATCGTTTAAATTTAATGTCACTAGATAATTACCAGCTTCAACTAAAATGTTATCGCCACCATCGTCTAAAGATCCATCGTCTCCCGTGTCTCCGTAATTAAAGTTCCAATCATTATTTCTTCTAAATTTCATTTCACCTTCCGCCAGGCTAACAATGGCACGCCATTGATCTGAAGTCGGGTCGTAGCTAAGCGGCATGTCTGGACCGTCCCAGCCGTTTGTTGTTGCACTGCCAACTAAGCCCCAAGTGTAGGGTTCTATGCTATAAGTTAATGTACCGTAATTAAAAGTAACTTTGTAAGTTCCTGCAGTAACAATAATATTGTCTCCACCTGGTTCTAAAGTACCATCGGCACCCGTATCGCCATAGTTTACATCCCAACTATTATCTTGTCTAATTTTAATTTCACCATCCATTAATGTAACATAGGCCGCAAAAATATCTGGATCACTTGTTTTGTAGAATGGCATATCTGGTCCATCCCAACCATTAACGGTTGCGCTACCAACAAGCCCCCAGTCTGAAGATAAGTCTAATATATTGGCATAACCTGTTACATCTATAGCGTTAGTGTTAGATACTGCAGCAATTTCAAAAGTGCCAATTATACCTTCAACTTTTACATCTAGTGTTGTTTTTGTTTCAGGTTCAACTTCCAGCGTTTGTAATATCGTATTAAGCTGTTCGGTTAATAACGAATATTCTAGGGTGTCACCAACTTCTCTTTTAACGGCGTTTTGAAAATTATTTCCAGCAACATCGAAATATACGATGTACTCAGGCGTTGCATTATAGCCATAATCTGGTTTCGTCCAATTAAGCGATAAGGCATCACGACCCTCGTTTTCTTTAAGAAGAACAAGTTCACTTTCGGAAGCGGAGAGTTCTGTTGTTGCAGTGGGATTTAACACTGTTTCTGTGTCGTCCATACTGCAGCTATATAATGCTAAACTTACTAACATTATACTAAATAACTTTGAAATTATATTTTTCATATTAGTGTGTTTTTATGTTAGTATCCTGGATTTTGTGTTAAGTTCGGGTTGATTAAAATGGTGTTGTTAGGAATAGGGAATAGATCTCTAAATGAATCTGTTCCTGTACCGTCAGGTTGATTTCCTTTAAAAGGCCATACATAACTATCTGAAGTGAAATAGTTGTATCGAACTAAATCTGTACGTCTTTGGCCTTCCCAATATAATTCTCTAGATCGTTCGTCTAAAACAAAATTTAGATCTAAGTTGGCTGCAGAAATATTACCAGAAGTATTACCAAAAGCACGCGTTCTAAGTTGATTGATTAAATCTACTGCTGTAGTTAAATTACCGCTACCTCCACGTAAAGTGGCTTCGGCGTAATTCAGGTAAATTTCAGGAAGACGCATAATGGCTAAATCTGGATCTGTAAAATCGCCACGTTTGTCGTTTCCTTGTACACCGTTAGAATCGATGTTTTTAAATTTCACACAAGCGTATCCATCTGTGAAAGTAGGGATGCTAGAAATTTCTAGAGACTGCCCATCGGTATACCACATAGCGCGTTTATCGTTTGTTTGGAATTTTTGAACTAATGCCGATGTGATACGGTTTCCACCCCAACCACCATTAATACCATAGGCTGCAGGATCCATAGAACCACCTACTGCAGCGTGTATTAAAAATGTTGTTCCGCCGTAGGTTGTAGAAGAAATACCATCAAAATTAATTGTAAAAATGAATTCGTTTTGAGCACCGTTAGAATGGTTGTCGGCTAAGAATAATTCATCATACGCCGTGCCATTTCCATTAGCATCATTTGTGTTTAAGCTGTATGATGAGTTTATCACTTCATTAGAAAATGTAATACATTCGTCGAATCGAGATGTTCCAGTCCAAACTTCAGCATTTAAATATAATCTTGATAATAAGGCCCATGCCGCAACGCGATCTACGCGACCATATTCGTTGGCTTGACTTTCAGGTAGTAGATTTTGAATATCTAATAATTCAGATTCTACAAAATCAAAAATTTCGGTTCTACTACTTTGAGTTGGTAGTTCGGTTGAAATTTGAGTTAATAATGGTACATCGCCAAAGAAATCAATTAAGTTGTAATACGCAAAAGCTCTTAAAAATCTAGCTTCGGCGATAAAAGTTTGAGCTTCGGCATCTTGTAAGGCTGAAGCGTTCGTGATAAAAGAATTACAAAATGAAACTTCTTGGGCTAAACGTAAGTACATAGCGCCAGTAAAATCGTTATTTGCAGTCCAATACATTCCATGTAAATCTGGTAATCCTGGATCTCCCCAACCTACAACAGCATGATCTGTTGTAATTTCGTTAAGGTTAAACAGCATACGAGTGTATTGTGAAAACCCTTGGTTTATGTCGCTAATGTCTGGAGAGCCATCATCGCCTCCGTTTTGGCCCGTTAAGGCTAAACTCGCATATAATTTAGCTAAAGCACCTTTGGCTTCAGTAGTATTAGCAAATACATCTTGTTCTGTAAAGCTATCTGGATCTATTGGGTCTTGATCTAAATCAGCATGGCATGATACCAGTACAATCGAGATCGTTAAAATAGGAATGAATTTTTTTATAATATTTTTCATAAGTCAATGTTTAAAAGCTAACGTTAAGTCCTAATACGAATGTTCTTGGTCTTGGGTAGAAATTGTTATCTATACCACCATTAATTTCAGGGTCTAAACCGTCGTAGTCTGTTACTGTTAGCAAGTTTTGAACTGAACCATATAGTCTGAAACTACTGTTTTTAATAGCTTCATCAATAGTATATCCTAGAGTGATATTGTCAATTTTGAAGAAAGAAGCATCTTCTACAAAATGATCGCTTCTAAAATTTTCTTCGGTAGGAAATACAAAGCCATTATCTAAATAACTTGAATGAATATTAGTTAGATAGTTGTTTGTTGTAGGAATGATATTATTGGAATATGAATTAGCCGATGCAATATTATTGTAAGCATAATTCCCTAAGTTAGCTCTAGTAATTACAGATAGATCCCATTTTTTATAATTCAAATTGGTGTTTAATCCCATTAAAATATTTGCATAAGGGTTTTTGTAAATGTACTTGTCCTCATCATTAATTTGATTGTCGCCATTACGATCAACATAGGCGCCTTCAATAGGCTTTCCACTAGCATCGTACACTTGTTCAAATACAAAATAACTATAAGGCGCTTCTCCTTCGGTATGAATTTGAACTTGGTTTCCAGTTCCTCCACTTATATCACCAGTTTGCTGGTCGAAAGGCAGATTGGTAATTTCGTTGTCATTAACAGCAATATTATAGTTAATAGACCATTCAAAATCTTCTGTTCTTACAGGGACAAGGTTTATCGCGAATTCAATCCCTTTGTTTTCCATATCCCCAATATTTTTTTCAATTCTGCTTCCAAAATTGGTAAATGGATCTATGGTTGCCGAGGCAATTAAGTCTTTGGTTTCTTTTAAGTAAGCGTTTATAGAACCTGAAATTCTTCGATTTAAGAAACTATAATCTAAACCAACATTTAGTGTGTTACCAACCTCCCATCGTAAATCTGGGTTTATAGGATCTGGTCTGTAAGTTTGATAAAAACTATTGCCAAATTGGTAGTTTGCACTAGATTGACTTCCAGAATATCGGGTTAAAAATAAGTAATCTCCTAATCCGTTAACATTACCAACTTCGCCATACCCAACTCTTAATTTTAATTCATTTAGTTTTGAATCTTCTAAAAAGGATTCGTTATGAATATTCCAAGCTAAGGCTACCGATGGAAAATAACCCCAACGGTCTTCTGGATTTAGTTTTGATGAAGCATCAGCTCTTAAAGTTGCTGTTACTAAATAGCGCCCGTCATAATCGTAATTTAATCGTCCGAAATAAGAAAGCAATACGTTTTTTGATTTATCGATAAACTCATAGGTTACGTTGTTCGCTTCATCTATACTATCGTAGCTATAGTTGTCGTACTCAAAAGATTGATAAGAATACCCGGCAACGGCTGTTAAATCATGAACCTCGTTAAAGGTGTTGTTGTAGGTAAGATACGCATCAAAAAGTTGGTTTGTTGTTTCGTTTTCGAATTTAGTATTCGCCCCGTCCCAAGTAGGATCTGTGGTTGGCATAAATTCTGAAGTATTTGTGCGGCCATGACTGTTAGATTTGTCAAGACCTACGTTTACCGTTGCTGTAAGGTCCTCGAAAAAATGCAATTGATAATCTAATTTAGCATTCATGATAAGACGTCTTACTTCCGATTCGTCATCTTTTAAGTATAATAAAGCAACCGGGTTTGTGCCTGCTAAGCTAGGTTTAAGTCCGCTGGCTTCAGTCCAAGAAGAATACCCGGCGTAAGGAGAATTGGCATCGTAAACGGGTTCGGTAGGCGCATAGGAATTAGCAGAACTGATAGCATCTCTATTTGCAAAAAAGTTTTCGGTATAATTACCTCTCGCGTTTAATTCTATCTTTAAATGATCGTCAAATAGTTTTGGTGTCAAGCTAATAGAACCTGTCGTTCTTTTGAAACTATCACGTTTTAAAATACCTCCATAATCGGTATACGATACTGAAGCTCTCATTGGAACGCCCCATGCAGCGCCTAAAGCGCTAAACGAGTGGTCTTGCCCAAACGCATTGCCGTAAATTTCATCTTGCCAATCGGTGTCGTAATTTTTTAAAAGACCTAAAGTTGTTGCGTCTGCTCTAGGAAGGGTTGGAACGACTTGTCTAAACTCTTCTGCATTTAAAACATCTACTTTCTCAATAGGAGTTCCTATAGAAGTTAAGGTGTTAAAGTTGAATTTAAAATCTGATGATTTTCCTTTTTTAGTGGTTACGATAATCACCCCATTGGCAGCACGCGAACCATAAATTGAAGTTGCAGAGGCATCTTTTAAAACGGTCATGCTTTCAATATCATTAGGATTCACCATGTTTAACGGATTTCTAGAACCGCCAATACCTCCTTGATCTAAAGGAATACCATCCAATACAATTAAAGGGTTGTTACTGAGAGACAGGGAACTGTTTCCACGAATTCGAATTTCTTGTCCGTCACCAGGAGCTCCACTACTAGAGGTTACCGATACCCCTGCAACTTTACCTTGAATTAGTTGAGGCGCATTAACAATAGGGCCTTGGTTAAAGTCTTTTGTTGTTACTAAATCGGCAGCGCCAGTAACATCTTCTTTTTTAACAGCTCCATAACCAATAACTACAACTTCGTCAAGGAGTGAGGCGTCTTCTGTTAGTGAAATGTTTAAGGTAGGTTGTCCTGTGTATTTTAATTCTTGGGTTTGATATCCAATGAAGGAAAAAATAAGAGTTTCTCCTGTATTAACCGAAACAGAGAAATTTCCATCAAAATCGGTTACTGTACCCGTGGTGGTGCCTTTAACAATAATGTTTACACCAGCTATGGGGATATCTGTCCCGTCCTCCGTTACCATTCCGCTAACGGTATTTTGCGCCCATACGAATGCGGGAGCAAAAAACAGTGTGAGTATTAAACTATTAATAAGTGTCTTCATACGATTAATTTAAGTGTGTATTTAGTTAAGTTGGTTGCTTATATTTTTACTTCTCGAGGTTAAAATTATGTAAACAGAATGTTAAAAAAGAATTATTGTTTACGAAATTCTTAACGAAAACGTTTGCGTGTTAGTAAGTTTTTTGGATTATTGTAATTTTAGGCTTAAAAATTAAGAATGTGTCAAAGTTGCTTTTATTGTGTTTAAACTAATATCTTTACTACTATAAAAATTGTAACATGAAACGTAAAATAACGTTAAAGCAAATCGCCAAGGAATTGGATGTGTCTATAGGTACCGTGTCAAAAGCTTTAAGAGGAAGCCATGAAATTAGTGAAGAAACTAAAGAGAAAATTCAGGCTTTTGCCAAATATTACAACTACAAACCCAACAATATTGCTTTAAGTTTAAAAAATAGAAAGACAAAAACCATTGGAATAATCATTCCCGAAATTGTACATCATTTTTTTACTAGAGTGATTCAAGGCATAGAACATCTTGCTAACAAAAGAGGCTATAATGTTATTGTCGGGTTGTCTAATGAGTCTTTTGATAAAGAAGTGATTAATATGGAAATGCTAGCTAGCGGAAGTATTGATGGTTTTATCATGTCCATCTCTAAAGAAACCCTATTAAAACAGGATTATCACCATTTAAATGAGACGATTAACCAAGGTATGCCCATTGTGATGTTCGATAGGGTAGTAAGCGAAATTCGTTGTGATAAAGTGATTATCGATGATGTTGAAGCTGCCAAAAAAGCCGTGAATAAACTGATTGCCAATAACTGTAAACATATAGCTCTGATAACCACTATGGACTATATAAGTGTCGGAAGGTTAAGAACTCAAGGTTATATTGAGGCTTTAAATAAGCATGAAATTACTACGGAGGCCGATCTGATTTTAAAAGTGGACGACAAATTAGTTTCCGAAGATTATATCGATGTTTTAGAAAAGGAAATCAAAGCCTTGTTTTTAATGAATCCTAATATTGATGGCGTTTTTGCTGTCAATGAACTGTATGCGGTTACCGCTATGAAGGTAGCTAGAAATTTAGGAAAACGCATACCAGAAGATCTTCAAGTTATAGGTTTTACCGATGGTGTATTATCTAGACATGCCACCCCAAGTTTAAGTACCGTAACCCAATACGGACATAAAATAGGTGAAGTTGCAGCCTCGTTAATTATTGAAAAGATTGAAAGTGAATCTTCCGAAGACCCTGTAAGAACGGTAGTTATAGAGACCGAATTGATTGAACGTGAGTCAACAAAATAAATTTTAACATGGTCGGATAAAAAACTTTTGTATATTTGCCGCATATCAAGACTTATATTTTTACTTCTCACTAATAAGTTTTGATAAGTATTTTTTTCGCTTATCAAATAGTATTCAACTAAATATACTATTAATGAAAAAGCGCACCCTTAGTTTCTGGGAAATTTGGAACATGAGTTTCGGTTTTCTAGGAATACAATTCGGATTTGCATTACAAGGAGGCTTTATGTCTCGAATTTTCCAAACCCTTGGAGCCGATAAGGACGCCATCCCTTTGTTGTGGATTGCAGCACCTTTAACCGGTTTACTGGTTCAGCCCATCATTGGTTATTTAAGCGACCGCACGTGGAGTACACGTTGGGGCCGCCGAAGACCTTATTTCCTTATAGGAGCCGTTTTGAGTTCCTTTGCTTTAATTCTCGTGCCACATTCACCTACACTTTGGATAGCAGCTGGTTTTCTTTGGATTCTAGATGCTTCTATCAATGTGTCCATGGAGCCTTTTCGGGCATTGGTAGCCGACAAATTACCCGATTCTCAGCGGTCTTATGGCTTTGTAGTACAAACCTTAATTATTGGTATTGGAACCTGGGTAGCTAGTAATTTACCTTGGATGGTCTCTCAGCTTGGCGTTAGTGATGCAGCCCCAATGGGTGTTGTGCCTATGTCGGTTAAAGTGGCCTTTGGTATTGGAGCCGTAGTGTTTCTGCTTAGTATATTGTATACCGTTTTTACAACTACAGAATATCCTCCCGAGGATATGGAAGCTTTTGAAAAGGAAAAAGCTCAAAAAAACAGATTTGTTTCAGACATTTTAAACAATATTAGTTACATGCCTTCCACTATGAAAAAATTGGGGCTTATTCAATTTTTCAGCTGGTTTGCTTTTTTTACTATGTGGAGTTTGGCAAATCCGGCTTTAACAGAGCATGTATTTCATACACCTGCTCCAATCGAATCGGCTTACGACATTTCAATTCCTGAACAAGCCGCCGCTTTTGATGCCGAAAATACAGCCTTTCAAAAAGCATCCAATCTTGTAGGTTCATCTATGGGCGTTTATGGCTTATCTTCAATGGCTTTTGCATTAGTTTTAGCTTTTTACACCTCTAAAAAACGCATTAATCGAAAATATGTACACATGTTTTCACTCATCCTAGGTGGTATTGGGTTTTTAACGATGTATTATGTGCCATCACCAAGTTTTTTGAAATACTCATTTATTCTTGTAGGTATTGCCTGGGGTAGCATTTTGTCTATGCCATATGCCATGCTCTCCAGTTCGGTAGATCCGAATAAAATGGGCGTGATAATGGGCATTTTTAACATGTTTATCGTGATTCCGCAAATTATTGCAGCTATTGGAGGAATCAATTTTATTTCCAATTTGTTAGGAGAAGAAGCTATTAATGCCATGCTAGTGGCTGGGCTAAGTTTAATTATTGCAGGACTTTGTAATTTATTTATTACAGATAAAAATGCCATTTCGTATCAACCAGAATTAGAACAGTAATGAAAAGAAAAGGATTTATTTTCGATTTAGACGGTGTTATTGTAGACACTGCAAAATATCACTTTTTGGCATGGAAAAACCTTGCCCATAGTATGGGATTCGATTTTACCCAAACTCAAAATGAACAACTTAAAGGCGTGAGTCGGGTAGACTCACTAAACAAAATATTGGCTTGGGGAAACACAACGGTTTCCGAAGACAAATTTCAAGCCTTAATGACCTTAAAAAATGACGAATATTTAGGCTATATCGATAAGATGGACGATTCTGAAATCTTAATCGATGTGCCTAAAGTTCTAGACTTTTTAAAACAAAACAATCAAGGTATTGCCTTAGGTTCTGCCAGTAAAAATGCTAGACGCATCCTTGAAAAAGTTAAACTTATTTCAAAATTTGATGCGATTGTTGATGGTAATGATGTGAGTAAAGCTAAGCCAGATCCAGAGGTGTTTTTAAATGCGGCTTCAGCTATAACATGTGACCCAAAAGATTGTGTTGTTTTTGAAGACTCTGTTGCAGGTGTACAAGCCGCAAACCGTGCTAATATGATTTCTATTGGCATAGGAAGCAGAGCGGTATTACATGAAGCCGATTATGTTTTTAACGACTTCAGTGAAATTTCAGAAGACTTCATTAAGGAGTTAATTAATCAATAAAAAACACAGAATAAAGTAGGTGTGTTATAGCTAAATCAGTTTAAAACACCTTTCTAATTCATAGTTATCGAAAAAAAATGAATCAAGATTATATAAAACCAGACCATTGGTCGATTATTGAAGAAGGATTTGATGTAGAACGCGTTAAATCGTCAGAAAGTTTATTTAGTATTGGTAATGGAGCCATGGGGCAACGTGCTAATTTTGAAGAACATTACTCCGGACCAACATTTCAAGGAAGTTATATTGCAGGCGTGTATTATCCAGATAAAACCCGTGTAGGTTGGTGGAAAAACGGTTATCCTGAATATTTTGCCAAGGTGCTTAATGCCCCAAGTTGGATTGGGATTAATGTGTTTGTGAACGCCAATACATTAGATTTATTCACTTGTAAAAAAGTAAGCGAATTTAAGCGTGAATTAAACATGAAAGAAGGCTGGTTGTCTAGAACCTTTAAAGCCACCATGCCAAATGATATCGAAGTTTTAGTAGAAACCAAACGATTTTTAAGTGTCGATTTGGATGAGGTTGGTGCCATCGCTTATGACATCACGCCTTTAAATGCTGACGTAGATATTACTTTCGAACCTTACATTGATTCTGGAGTAACAAATGAAGATACCAATTGGGATGATAAATTTTGGGAAACTACGGCTGTAACTCAAAACGGAACTCAAGCTTTTATTGAAGCACATACCCTAAAAACGCAGTTTCATACCTGTACTTTTATGGATTCTCGATGTGCTTTAAATGGAAAACCTCTGGAAGTAAATCATAAGGTTTCACACCAAGATACCCGTATTGGCTTTGAGTACAGTGCGAAAGTAAAGGCCAACGAAACTTTTTCAATCCATAAATTTGGGGGTTATGTTGTTGATAGAAATCATGATAAAAAACAACTGTTAAAGGCAGCAAAAAATGTGCTCACACTTTCTGTAGATTTAGGCTTTGAAAATTTATTAAAGCAACAGAAAGAATCATGGGCTAAAATTTGGGATATGGCCGATATTACCATCGCTGGTGACGTAAAAGCGCAGCAGGGTATTCGTTTTAATATCATGCAATTAAATCATACCTACCTAGGGAAAGATGCCCGCTTAAATATTGGGCCCAAAGGGTTTACAGGTGAAAAATACGGTGGTAGCACCTATTGGGATACCGAAGCTTATTGCATTCCGTTCTATATGGCAACGAAAGACCAAAAAGTAGCGCGTAATCTGTTGGAATACCGTTACAATCATTTGGATCGTGCTATTGAAAATGCCGAAAAATTAGGTTTCACAAATGGAGCTGCCCTTTACCCAATGGTAACCATGAATGGTGAAGAATGTCATAACGAGTGGGAAATTACTTTTGAAGAAATTCACCGTAACGGGGCAATAGCTTTTGCTATTTTTAATTACCATCGTTATACAGATGATTACAGTTATATCCCAGAGAAAGGATTAGAGGTGTTAATCGGAATTGCCCGTTTTTGGCAACAGCGCGCTACGCTTTCTTCGGCGCATAACAAATACGTGATTTTAGGCGTAACGGGGCCAAATGAATACGAAAACAATGTCAATAATAACTTTTACACCAATTATATCGCTAAATGGTGTATTGATTATGCTCTAGAAAATATTAAAATTGTTTCTGAAGATTATAAATCAGATTATAAGAGAATCGAGTCTAAGGTTCAAATCACCGAAGCTGAATTAGACCAATGGAGGGCCGTTGCCGAGAACATGTATTTTCCATATTCTGAAGAACATCAAGTTTATTTACAACAAGATGGTTTTTTAGATAAAGAATTAATAACAGTGGCCGATTTAGACCAAGCTTCTCGACCAATCAATCAAAAGTGGTCTTGGGATCGCATTTTAAGATCGCCATACATCAAGCAGGCCGATACCTTACAAGGCTTCTACTTTTTTGAGGAAGACTTCACGCTAGATGAGTTAGAGCGACATTTCGATTTTTATGAGCCTTTTACCGTTCATGAAAGTTCCTTGTCACCTTGTGTTCATAGTATTCAGGCAGCAAAGCTAGGACGTATGGATCAAGCTTACGAGTTTTATTTACGTACCTCCCGCTTAGATTTAGACGATTACAATAAAGAAGTTGAAGAAGGCTTGCACATCACATCTATGGCCGGTACTTGGATGAGTATTGTTGAAGGCTTTGGAGGTATGCGTGTTAAAAATAACAGCCTCACTTTCGAACCTAAAATTCCAAAGCAATGGGAAGGCTATTCGTTTAAAGTGAATTTTAGAAATCATATCATCAAAGTAAATGTCACTCAAAAGGGTACGACATTCACTTTAGAAAAGGGAGAGGACTTAAATATTTTGTGCCACGGAAAACCTGTAACCTTAAAAGTTGAAACTCCTGAAGTTTCTGTAAGTTAAATTATTAAGATTAGGAATTATGAAAAGAGGAATTAGGTTGTTAGGCGTTTTGTTTATAATGATTCAAGCCATTCAAGCTCAGGAGTTAAAATCTCCCAATGGTCAATTAAAAATGAGTTTTGAACTTAAAAAAGATGGCACACCTACCTATCAGTTGTTTTACAAAAACAAATTGGTGATTAAAACCAGTAAACTAGGTCTTGAATTAAAGGATGATAAAACGTCTTTATTAAATAATTTCAGCTTAAGCGATACAAAAACTGCAGCTTTCGATGAAACTTGGAAACCGGTTTGGGGCGAGGAAGCTCAAATTCGAAATCATTATAACGAATTGGCAGTTACTTTAACGCAAAAGGAGACCGAGCGTATTATGGTGGTTCGTTTTAGAATGTTTAATGAAGGACTGGGTTTTCGATATGAATTTCCAGCGCAAGAAAACTTAGTGTATTTCATTATTAAAGAAGAGCGTACACAGTTTGCTATGGCTGGCGATCATACCGCATTTTGGATTCCAGGTGATTACGATACTCAAGAATATGATTATACAGAATCTAAATTATCTGAAATCCGTAGTTTTTCTGAAGGTGCTGTAACCGAGAATTTATCGCAAACCTCTTTCTCGCCAACAGGCGTACAAACCTCGTTAATTATGAAAACGAATGATGGTTTGTATTTAAACTTACACGAAGCAGCACTTATTAATTATTCTTGCATGCATCTTAATTTAGATGATAAAAATATGGTGTTTGAGTCTTGGTTAACGCCCGATGCAAATGGCGATAAAGGCTATATGCAAGCACCTGCAAACTCGCCTTGGCGAACCATTATGGTGAGCGATGATGCCCGTGATATTTTAGCCTCTAAAATGACTTTAAACTTAAACGAGCCTTGTGCGATTGAAGATACGTCATGGATTAAGCCTGTAAAATACATTGGTGTTTGGTGGGAAATGATTACAGGAAAAGGCTCTTGGCAATATACCGATGATTTACCAGCGGTACAATTAGGGGTAACCGATTATACAAAAGTGACACCAAATAAAACGCATTCAGCAAATAACACAAAAGTAAAACGCTACATTGATTTTGCTTCAAAACATGGCTTTGATGCGGTTTTAGTTGAAGGTTGGAATGTAGGTTGGGAAGATTGGTATGGCCATTCTAAAGATTATGTATTCGACTTTGTAACCCCTTATCCAGATTTTGATGTTGAAGAAATTCATGCCTACGCCAAATCTAAAGGTGTCGACATGATGATGCATCACGAAACCTCGGCATCGGTTAGAAATTACGAACGCCACATGGATGCAGCATATCAGTTTATGAACGATCACGGTTACAAATCTGTAAAAAGTGGTTATGTTGGCGATATTTTACCGCGCGGCGAAAACCACTATAATCAATGGATTGTAAACCATTATCAATACGCTATTGAAAAGGCGGCCGATTATAAAATTATGGTGAACGCGCACGAAGCTGTTCGTCCAACAGGAATCGCAAGAACCTACCCGAATTTAATAGGAAACGAATCGGCTAGAGGTACCGAATATCAATCTTTTGGAGGTTCAAAACCAAATCATGTGACGGTGTTACCATTTACGCGTTTAATTGGCGGACCAATGGATTATACACCTGGAATTTTTGAAATGGACATTTCTAAATTAAATCCAGAAAACCATTCGCATGTAAACAGTACTATTGCGAACCAGTTGGCCTTGTATGTTACCATGTATAGTCCGTTACAAATGGCGGCCGATTTGCCAGAGCATTACGAGCAATTTATGGATGCCTTTCAATTTATAAAAGACGTGGCTATTGATTGGGATCAAAGCATTTATTTAGAAGCTGAACCAGGGCATTATATTACTGTTGCTCGTAAAGAAAAAGGGAGCAGTAATTGGTTTGTTGGTAATGTAAACGGAAACGACGCTAGAACGTCAAAAATAAGTTTAGACTTTTTAGATAAAGATAAAAAGTATGAAGCCACCATTTATGCCGATGCTAGAGATGCGCACTATAAAACCAATCCGCAAGCTTATGTTATTTCTAAAAAGAAAGTGACTCACAAAACCAAATTGTCGCAATTATCTGTACCAGGAGGTGGTTATGCGATAAGTATAAAAGCTTTATAATATGGAATTTAAACGTTGTTATCAAAGCCTAATCATGCTCCTTTCGTTTGTTTTGAGTCTCTCACTAAATGCCCAAAACTTACGCGTTGAACCATCAAATTGGTGGACAGGTTTTCAAAATTCAGAACTTCAATTGTTGGTTCACGGAGCAAAAATAGGCACTTTTACTCCCGAAATTAATTATGAAGGCGTAAGCATAACTAAAGTACATCAAGCTAAAAGTCCGAATTATTTATTCATCGATTTGAATATTTCAGCTTCAGCTGAACCCGGAAGTTTTGATATTGTTTTTAAACCTAAAAAAGGTAAAAAAACAGTTTGTAAATATGAATTGAAAGCCAGAGACAAATCCGCGGAAACGTATATAGGATTTAACAGTAGGGATGCCATTTATTTAATTACGCCCGATCGTTTTGCGAATGGCGATACATCCAACGATGTGGTTAAAAGCATGCAAGAAAAAGTGCTTAACCGTAAAGATGATTATGGTAGACATGGTGGGGATATTCGTGGTATAATTAATAATTTAGATTACATCCACGGATTGGGATTTACAGCCATTTGGCCAACGCCTATGCTAACTAACGATATGCCAACATCGTCGTATCATGGTTATGCAATGACCGATTTCTATGAGGTTGATCCGCGTTTTGGAACTTTGGATGAATACATCGAATTGTCTCAAGAAATGAACGAGCGTGGTTTAAAATTAATTATGGATATGGTGGCAAACCACTGCGGAAGTAACCATTGGTGGATGACCGATTTGCCTTTTGAAGACTGGGTAAATCAGCAAAAAACTTTTGAAACTAACGGCAAACTGAAAAATTCAAACCACAGGCGTACAGCAAATCAGGATGTTTATGCTTCAAAAATTGATAAGCAAGACATGACTGAAGGGTGGTTTGTGACGTCTATGCCAGATTTAAACCAAAAGAATCCGTTTATGGCGAAATACATCATTCAAAATAACATTTGGTGGATAGAAACTTTAGGCTTGGGCGGTATTCGTCAAGATACCTACCCATATCCAGACAAAGCGTTTATGAGTGATTGGGCAGGCACCATTATGAGCGAATATCCTAATTTTAGTATTGTTGGCGAAGAGTGGAGCACCAATCCGTTATTGGTTCGTTATTGGCAAACCGGTACGCTAAATAAGGAAGGTTACGAGCCGCATTTAACATCTACGATGGATTTCCCGATGCAAGAAAGCATTGTAAATGCTCTGAATGAAGACGAAGCTTGGAGCACAGGATTCGTAAAAATGTACGAGGGCTTAGCGATGGATTTTGCCTATACAAACCCTGAAGCGATTTTAGTGTTTCCAGACAATCACGATATGGATCGCGTGTTTACACAGTTAAAAGAAAATGTAGTAAATACTAAAATGGCTTTGAGTTATATATTCCTAATGCCACGCATTGTACAAGTGTATTACGGTACAGAAATATTATTGCAAAACACCGCAAAACCTCACGATCATGGTTTAATTAGAACCGATTTTCCTGGCGGCTGGGAAGGCGATGCTGTTAATGCTTTTTCAGGAAAAGGCTTATCAAACGAACAAGCAGATATGCAGGGTTTTGTTCAAAAAATATTGAATTACAGAAAGGAAAGTGATGCCATTCATAAAGGGAAAACCATTCATTTTGCTCCAGAAAATGGGGTTTATGTGTTAAGCAGAACCGAAGGCACAGAAACCGTGGTGTTAATTTTGAATAAAAATGAAAGTCCCATAGATTTAAATCTATCTCATTTTAAAGAGTTGGACTTGGAAGGAAAAACACTTAAAAATATCATTTCAGGTGAAGCGGTCAAGTGGGGTGCTAAATTGAGACTTTCTAAAAAAGGACCACTTTTATTAACAACTAAATAATATCCTACTGATGGATACCATAAATTCGGTATGATAATTAGAACAATAACGTTTTGAAGTTAAGTAGGGTATGGCATATCGAAAATTTATCGTAAAATTTGAAGTGAAAACACCGTAAAATTTCAGACTGTTTGAGCTAAACGAGTTTTTGAAGCTAGCAATAATTTTCAAAGCGAGTTTCTGAAATTTAGGTGTCGAGCGATAAATTTAGATAAAGATTCGTAAGCCTAGATTTTTTTGGTTCGTTTTTTCATCAATGGAAAAAATGAACAACACTAAGGCTTATTACGAGAATGATGGAAAAATAATATTCAGAAAAAATAAATTTTAAGTTAGAAATAAAATAAAAACAACATGTTAAAGCTTCGCGTAGTATCCATTGTAACGGTTTTAGTAGTATTAGTAAGTTGTGGCACTAAACAGAAAGAAGTATTGTCTGAAAATAACTTGATGGCGAACGATAAAAAATCAAGAAAAGAAGTCGTTTATCAAGTGTTTACCCGCTTGTTCGGTAACACAAACACGACCAATAAACCTTGGGGAACCATTGAAGAAAATGGTGTTGGTAAGTTTAACGATTTTACGGATAAAGCTTTAGCAGAAATAAAGGGTTTAGGGGTAACGCACATTTGGTATACAGGCGTTCCGCATCATGATGTCATTACCGATTATACAAAATATGGCATTTCTAACGACGACCCCGATGTGGTAAAAGGACGCGCTGGCTCGCCTTATGCGGTTAAAGATTATTACAATGTAAATCCAGATTTAGCTGAAAATCCAGCAGCGCGTTTACAAGAGTTTGAAGCTTTAATAGAACGTACGCATAAAGCCGGTTTAAAATTGATTATTGATATCGTTCCTAATCACGTAGCACGAAATTATAAAAGTATTTCCAGGCCAGAAGGGATTACCGATTTCGGAGAAACCGACGATAAAACAGTCGTTTATAACGTAAATAATAATTTTTATTACAATCCGGGAGAGGCTTTTAAAGTACCTAATTGGCAAAATGGATATTTGCCTTTAGGCGGGGAGAAGCATCCGTTGTCGGATGGTAAGTTTGAAGAAGTCCCATCGAAATGGACAGGAAACGGTTCGCGTTTATCGCAACCAGATCCTAACGATTGGTACGAAACGGTTAAAATTAATTATGGGGTATCGCCCGAGGGAAAACATGATTTTGACCCTTTGCCCGAAGGTTTTGATATGAAGGATTACAAAGCGCATTTCGAGTTTTGGAAAGGTAAAACCATACCAAATTCTTGGGATAAGTTTAAAGATATCGCCTTGTTTTGGACCGAAAAAGGTGTTGATGGTTTCCGTTATGATATGGCTGAAATGGTTCCTGTTGAGTTTTGGAGCTACATGAATTCTGCCATAAAAATGAAAAACCCAGACGCATTTTTGCTTGCCGAAGTTTATAACCCGAGTTTGTACCGCGATTATATCCGTAAAGGAAAAATGGATTACTTATACGATAAAGTACAATTGTACGATACTCTTAAACATGTGATTCAAGGTTATGGAAAAACCGATAATATTCCTCCCATTCAAAAGGATTTAAAAGATATTGAACACCACATGCTGCACTTTTTGGAGAATCATGACGAGCAGCGTATTGCTAGTCCTGAATTTGCAGGAAATGCTCAAAAGGCAAAACCTGCCATGGTGGTTTCGGCAACCATAAGTACATCACCGACTTTAATTTATTTCGGACAAGAATTAGGGGAGCCAGGGGCAGAAGATTTAGGTTTTGGAGATCCGTCAAGAACTTCAATTTTCGATTACGGTAGTGTACCAACCATAAACCGTTGGGTGAATAATAAACAATTTGATGGCGGTCAATCTACTGCTGAAGAATTGAATCTGCTCGATTTTTATAAGCGTTTGTTAAACGTGACTATTTCTAGCGAAGCCTTAATGGGCTCCTACCAAGATTTACACGAATACAATAGAGCACATACCGAGTTTTATACGTCAAAACAATTGGCTTATGCACGTTGGAGTGCTAATGAAAAACTTATTATTATAAGTAATTTTGATGCAGATTATGGTGCCGAAATTAATTTGAAATTACCAGAAGCACTTATTAAAACGTGGCAGTTGGAATCAAGAGATTATCTGTTGGAAGATTTGTTGTATGATAAATATAAGACCATGTTGAAAGTTTCAGAAAATGAAGCTGTGGCAAAAATAACTTTGAAACCTTTAGAGTCTTTTATCTTAAAATTACAATAGGATATGCTTAAATTAGGATCACTTTTTATTTTAGGAATGCTATTCGTAGGATGTCAAAATCAACAACAAAAGCTAAAGGAATCCGAGGCTGTGCCTTTTGATTGGGATGCAGCAACCATATATTTCATGCTTACTGATAGGTTTAATAATGGTGATAATACAAACGATGTGAATTTTAACCGCAATAAAGAAACAGGCGTTTTACGTGGTTTTGAAGGTGGCGATATTAAAGGTGTTATCGAAAAAATTGAAGCAGGCTATTTTACAAAACTGGGGGTGAATGCCATTTGGATGACGCCCATTGTAGAACAAATTCATGGCGGCACCGATGAAGGGACTGGGGTAACTTACGGTTATCATGGCTATTGGACTAAAGATTGGACCAACCTAGATCCTAATTTTGGAACCAAAGCCGATTTAAAACATCTTGTTGAGGTTGCGCATAAAAACGGCATCCGTATTGTTTTAGATGCCGTAATAAATCATACAGGGCCAGTAACCGAAGATGATTCTGTTTGGCCAGACGATTGGGTGCGTACAGGACCTGCTTGCGATTATCATAATTTCGAAAGTACGGTAACTTGTACGCTGGTTGAAAACTTACCAGATATAAGAACAGAAAGCAACGAAAATGTAGAGCTTCCAAAGCAATTGGTGGAAAAATGGAAAGCAGAAGGACGCTACGAGCAAGAAATTGCCGAATTGGATGCCTTTTTTGAAAAAACAGGTTACCCCAGAGCACCCCGATTTTATATCATGAAATGGTTGGCCGATTATGTTACAGAATTTGGTATTGACGGTTACCGTGTAGATACCGTAAAACATACCGAAGCTTATGTTTGGCAAGAATTCAGAAAAGTTTTGGATGCCGCTTTCGCTGATTTTAAAACCAATAACCCTGAAAAAGTTTTGGATGCTAACGTTTTTTATTTAGTTGGCGAAGTTTATAACTACGGAATAAGCGCCACGAAAGCATTCGATTTTGGTGATAAAAAAGTAAATTATTTCGATAAGGCTTTCAATCAGTTAATCAATTTTGAATTTAAGTGGGATGCGCAGCAATTGGATTATGAGACCATGTTTTCTAAATACGATACATTACTTCATAACGACTTAAAAGGATATAGCGTATTAAACTACTTAACGTCCCATGACGACGGACAGCCATTCGATCTTAAACGAGAAAAATCCTTTGAAACGGCTACAAAACTATTATTATCACAAGGGGCGGCTCAAATATATTACGGCGACGAATCGGCTAGGGTTTTACATGCCGAAGGGACAGTAGGCGATGCTAATTTGCGAACGTTTATGAATTGGGAGGCTGTCAAATCAAATTCAGAAACACAAGCTGTTTTAGCGCATTGGCAAAAACTTGGGCAATTTAGGGCAAAGCATCCAGCAGTAGGAGCAGGTAAGCATCACATGATCTCTAAATCACCTTACGTGTTTTCTAGAAAGTATGCCAAAGAAGGGTTTAGTGATAAGGTTGTGATCGGTTTAAATCTAGATAAAGGTCATAAAACGATTACAGTTTCAGAGGTGTTTTTAGAAGGTGACATCATTCGTGATTATTACTCTGGAACAACGTCAAAAGTGATAAATGGTACAGTTAATATAAATTCTGAGTTTGATATGGTTCTGCTAGAATCTTTAAGAGGAAACTAAGTTAGACACCGTGAGGTTGCCTAAATAGTTAAGCTATGTGGCAAGTTGAGCTTGTCGAAACTCATATCTGATTACATAATTATTAAAAAAATTAACAAATTACATTAGCTATCTTAATGAAAGTATAAAGTTAGCTAACAATGCTGTTAAACATTTCTAAATTCCTTAACCACATCGTAGATATTTCTTCTCTTTGTAGAGTAATTGGTTTAAAACAAAATAATATTAAAAAGTTCCTCCTAAAACGACTTTTTAATTTAAAATATATTGGTTTAAGAATTATGTTTAGTTGTTAGTTAGTTAACAAAAAAGCCGGGGTGGTTCCCGGCTTTTTTATTTTATATATGGTTATAGAACTTAAAGTAGTTCTACAAATAAGCCATCATCGGTATTTTCAACTTTAGCCAATTTGTTTTTTGTTAATTCTTTAATGGTTTTATCCCATTTTTTATTCGATAAACCAGACTGTGTTTTTAAATCTGTTAACGCTAATTTTTCAGCCTTCTTTAAAAGATCTAAAACAGCTTTGCCTTCATCACTTAAAGCAACCGCTTTTTTCTCTGGTCGCATTTGTGGGAAGAATAAAACTTCTTGAATCGATTGGTTATTGGTTAAAAACATAATTAATCGGTCCATACCAATACCCATTCCAGAAGTAGGAGGCATACCGTATTCTAAAGCACGTAAAAAGTCGTGGTCTATAAATTCGGTAGCTTCATCATCACCCTTTTCAGCAAGTTTTAATTGGTGTTCAAAACGCTCACGCTGATCAATAGGGTCGTTTAACTCCGAGTAAGCATTTGCAATTTCTTTACCACAAACCATGAGTTCAAAACGCTCGGTTAACTCAGGGTTGTCACGGTGTTCTTTACATAGCGGACTCATTTCTTTAGGGTAGTCGGTAATGAAAGTTGGTTGAATGTAGTTGCCCTCACATTTCTCTCCAAAAATTTCATCAATTAATTTCCCTTTACCCATAGTCTCGTCTACTTCAACACCAAGGTCTTTTGCGGCTTGTCTAATTTCGTCTTCTGTTTTTCCTGTAATGTCAAAGCCAGTAAATTCTTTAATAGAATCGGCCATAGTGACACGCGCATAAGGGGCTTTGAAGTTTATTTCATGTTCACCAAATTTTACGGTAGTCGACTCGTTAACAACCATAGCGCAATACTCTAATAAACGCTCACAGAAATCCATCATCCAGTTGTAATCCTTATAGGCTACGTAAATTTCCATAGCTGTAAATTCTGGATTATGCGTGCGGTCCATACCTTCATTTCTAAAGTTCTTAGAAAATTCGTAAACACCATCAAAACCACCAACAATCAATCTTTTTAAATACAATTCATTGGCAATTCGCATGTATAAAGGCACATCTAAAGCATTGTGATGTGTTATAAATGGTCTTGCAGCTGCACCTCCAGGAATAGGTTGTAATACCGGTGTTTCAACTTCAAAATAACCAGAGTTATTAAAAAAAGAACGCATCGCATTAAACAACTTGGTCCGTTTCATAAAGACATCTTTAACATGAGGATTTACCACTAAATCGGCATAACGTTGTCTGTAACGTTGTTCTGGATCGGTAAAAGCATCGTAAACAACACCATCCTTTTCTTTGGGAAGCGGAAGCGGTTTTAAAGCCTTACTCAACAGAGTGAAATCTTTTACTCTAACCGATTTTTCACCTACTTTAGTTTTAAATAATTCGCCTTCAATACCAACAAAATCACCAAAATCTAAAAGCTTTTTAAAAACTTCGTTGTATTTAACTTTGTCTTCACCAGGGCAAATTTCATCACGGTTAAAATAGACCTGTATTTTACCTTCAGCATCTTGTAACTGTGCAAAACTAGCCTTTCCTTGCACCTTTATCATCATTAAACGTCCTGCAATCGTAACAGGTTTGCCTTCTTCAAAATCGTTTTTAACTTCTCTAGAAGTATGATTTACAGGATATAAATCTGCTGGATAAGGATTGATTCCTAACTCACGCAGTTTTGCTAATTTCTCTCTTCTTACAAGCTCTTGTTCAGATAATTGTGCCATACTTTAAATATGATGTGAAAATTTTTAAGGCACAAATATAATCATTTGATTTCCGATTTACACTTTATGATTTATGAATTTTAAGGGCGTTACACTCCCGATCCCAATCGGGAGGTCGGGCTATACGCTGCAATCTTTTTATTCGTACCTCACAAAAAGGATTTCCGCTGCTATCCCTAACGCAGCGCTGTCGTTTTTAGGAAATTTAATGTAACGTTTAAACGTTTTAAGCGTCATAAAGGTAGTCGTCAATCAAAAGAATAACAACACATGAGTTTTTGGAGAGTTTTATTGTCAATTATATGTCCGCCATTAGCCGTTATAGGCAAAGGTTGTGGCTCGGTATTAATCGTATTTTTATTATGGCTTTGCGGTTGGGTACCTGGTGTTATTGCTGCTTTGGTTATTTTAAACAATCCGAAGTACGCAAATTAAAGGCATAAAAAAGTCTGAAACATGTCAATTACATTTCAGACTTTTTTATTAAAATAAATGGTATGTTCTAATATTTTGAGAACGCAGTGAGTTCATCCTTGCTTTCAATTTTTCCATTTTTATTATAAGTTTCTTGTTTTACAAGTCCAACTCCTTTGGCTATCCATTGTTTCGATTTGGAGTTTTTTGTTACGAGCATATGTATTTCTGTTTCTTGCTCTATTATAAAACAATCAAAAGTTCCTGCAGCTACGGTTACTTTTTTTTTTCCAGTCACTTTACGATTATAGGTTTTTACTTTAAAGGCCATGTTCATGGCCCCAGTTTTAATATCCATATCTAATACATTGTCAGGAAGGGTTTTACCAACACTTAGGTTGTTAGGAATAACCATTTTTGTGCCGTTAATGTCTAAATCGATATCTTTTCCCGCTAGTTCAGCAGCCATCTTTTTGCTAATCATGGAATTCATATCAATTTCAACGGCATCTTCAGTACAGATCATATCATAATTCCCACTAATAGTTTCTTCACCTTTATCATCGGTCATAGTCACGTGGATAGTCGTTGTATTTCCAGAGGTTTCTATAATTTCATAAGCGTCTGTAGAAACTACTTTATTTTTTTTGTCGTAGTGTGCTATTTCATACTTTGTACCTTTTGTTGTAGGATAATAATCACTGCAACTCTGCGCATTCATAACGGTTGAAGAAGTCAGTATCCAAAAAAATAAAAGGGTAGAACTTAATGTTTTTAATGTGCTTTTCATTTTAATTAAAATTATAATTGCAATTAAAGATAGTCATTTAATTACCTCGTTTAATGGTTGTTTGAAAGATTTTCTTTCAAAAGCACCTGATTCCCGTCAATCTGCTTTTATTGGTTTTTAATAATTACCTTTGCACCACGCATTGCGTAGAGGTGTTTTAGAATCGTCAAACAGTTATCTTATTTAGGTTTAAATTATAGTGTTGTTTTTTAGAAGGTTCAGAATAATAATCATAATAAGCTAGTGAATAAAGAAGTTAAAGTTCAAGAATTAGGTGTTAAAGATTACAAGGAAACTTGGGATTATCAAGAAGCTATTTTTAAAGAGATTGTCGATTTAAAAATTAAAAATAGAAGAGAAGATACCGCCTTAGCTACGCCCAATTATTTGTTGTTTGTAGAACATCCTCATGTGTACACTCTAGGAAAGAGCGGCGACATGTCTAACTTACTTTTAAGTGAAGCGCAACTTACCGAAAAAGGTGCTGCTTTTTATAAAATAAATAGAGGAGGCGATATTACTTATCATGGTCCCGGACAAATTGTAGGCTATCCCATTTTAGATTTAGAAAACTTTTTTACCGATATCCATAAGTACTTACGATTGTTAGAGGAAATGATTATTCTAACGCTGGCCGATTACGGTTTAAAATCCGAACGTAGCCCTGGTGAAACAGGAGTATGGCTAGATGTAGGCACACCATTTGCGCGTAAAATTTGTGCCATGGGAGTACGTGCCAGTCGCTGGGTTACTATGCATGGCTTCGCTTTAAACGTCAATGCCGATTTAGGCTATTTCGATAATATTATTCCCTGTGGAATACGAGGTAAAGCCGTAACCTCTTTAAATGTAGAATTAGGAAAATCTAAAGTAGACGAAGCTGAAGTAAAAGAAAAATTACGAAAACATTTCAAAACCCTTTTTGAAGCCAAGCTAATAACGGTCTAACTACGAACTCCTTCAACTTCTCTGCATCCCCTTAATCCCCTTAATCTTCTTAACTACTTCAACTCCTCATCTTCTTCAACTTCTTATTAACTCCTTATCTCCTCCCCAACCGCGAAGCAATTATGCTAATTATAAAAATTTGAAAGGCATGAAACAGCATAAGCGGTAGTAAAATCATACCAATAGGGAATGTTGCAGGAAATAATATTTCGGCGAAAACCGTTCCATGAACCAAGGATTTTTTAGTACCACAAAATTGCGCTGTAATTTGATCTTCCCTGTTAAATTTTAATGCTTTAGCAATAAATCCGATAAGGAAATAGATCGTGTAAAAAAGCAAAATTAGCAGCGCGGCAATGATTAACAAATCGATTAAACTTATACTACTAAAAATATTGTCTTCAAAGGAGTGCACAAAGCTCTTGTAAATAATTAAAAGAATAACAAGTTTATCGAATGTGGTTAATTGACTCTTGTATTTTGCTGCAAAATGTCTTCCAAAACGCTGTAGAAGAATCCCTAAAAAAACGGGGGCAATGATGGTTATTATTAATTTGGTGTAAATTTCTGTTAAATCGAAATCCGCCGTACTTGGAGGAATAAAAAGCTCCATCCAAAGCGGTGTAATCATAATACCGATAAGTCCTGAAATACTAGCATTAAAAATAGCGGCAGGCACATTGCCTTTAGCAATGGATACCATAACAACCGACGATGATACGGTAGAAGGTAAAGCGCCTAAAAACAGAAACGAAAGCCATAAATTTTCAGCTTCTTCAGAATAAATAAATGGTTTTGCCGCGAGAATGATTAAGGGAAATAGTAAAAATGTAGAAGTCTGTACAACTAAGTGAAGCTTCCAGTTTTTTAACCCAGATTTAATCTTATCCGGACTTAATTTTAATCCGTAAAAAAAGAAAATTAAAGAAACACCTATAGTGCCTAACAAGTCCAAAGGCACAGGACTTGAAGAACTTCCTAATTGCGGAAAAAAATACGCGGTGATAATGGTGGCTATTATAGCCAATACAAAACGATCAATTTTCATTTAGTGCAAAGGTTTGTCATAAAAAAACCATTTTTAAAAGAGATTAAAAAATGGTTTTAGTATGGCTAAAATAATACTTATTATCTAGTCTATCGCTCCAATAGGAAGTATCACCTTTTTATATAATTCATTTATCACTTGCGCCATTCCTGTATAGATGGCCGAAAACCCACATATTATACCAACACAACCGGCAATAAGGGCTATTGTTACGTTATGTGTATAATCGCCTATTGCTAATAAAAATAATAAGAGTGTTAAAGAGGCAAATACAAATTGTAGTGCTCTGCTAATTTTTAAAGTACCTATAAATAAGGCTCCAGTAAAAATCCCCCACATGACTAAATAGGAAACTAATGAGTCATTTTCTGGAGCTGTGGTTAAACCTGTTTTAGGTAAAAGCACTAAAGCAGCAAAGCTTAACCAGAAAAACCCGTAAGAAGTAAAAGCGGTAGTTGCGAAGGTATTTCCCTTTTTCCATTCCATAATTCCTGCAATAACTTGGGCTAGGCCACCATAAAAAATACCCATACCTAATATCATGGCGTCTAGTTTAAACAGTCCTATATTGTGTAGATTTAATAGCACCGTAGTCATACCAAAGGCTAACAACCCTAAAGGTGCGGGATTTGCAGTTGTATCGATTATTTGTGTTGTTTTGTTTTCCATTAGAAATATTTTTAGGCTGCGAAATTAGAGTATAATATCATTGAAAAACATGAGCGTTGTTAGGTGATATAATAATTTTAATAAAGTGATACTAATATTGAAGTGTTTCTTTGAACCGTATCGTAGGTGTTACTCATCGTTTTGCGGAAGAATATGTTTATATCTTATCGTTTTTTTCGTACATTGATGCGAAATACTAAAAACCATTAAAATGAAAAAAACATTAGCTTTCTTACTATGTATTCTTTTTCTACTCTTGGCTTGGTTTAGCTGGGGTTGGTATAAAGATACCGTAGTGTGTTGTGCGGAACCCGAACCGGTTGTCGAGTATGGGCCGTTAATTTTTGATTGTGCCACTGGTGCTATAATTACCAATGAAAAATGGCCAGCTAAAAAACAAGAAATTTTAGATGCTCAAGTAGCAGGTAAAAAATTACTTTTAGTAGGACCTTATTTTACAGGAGAAGATGAGCAAGCAGGATTTGATCGTGCAAATAAAGTAAAAGCTTTATTCACCGAATTACCTGCAGAGGATATCGAAATAGATGCACGAGCCGCAAGCGATTGTGAAGTAACTAAAGTGAAAATGCTTCATGAACTTAAATACAAATGGGTGACTCGAAATGAAGATGTTATGGAGCACTTCGGTACTACCATGGTGTTTTACAAATATGATTCTACCGAAGAAGAAGCAAACGAAAGTGTTTTAGCTTATTTCCAAGAATTGGCAACTTTCTTAAAAGATTCTGGAGACCATATCAAATTAGTTGGGCATACCGATAGTGATGGTGCTGCCGAGTATAATGAAGATCTTGGACTTAAACGTGCTAACGAATATAAATCACATTTAGTGAGTTTAGGCGTTGCAGAAGATAAAATTACCGTAGAGTCTAAAGGTGAAACCATGCCGCTTAAACCTAACGATTCTCCAGAAAATAAAAGACTTAACCGACGTGTAGAAGTACACATCACCAAATAACAATTAACCAAAAAAAATAAATTATGAGATTATTACAAATAAGTACGACCGCTTGCGATGGATCTGATGTGTTTTGGCCATGGTTTTTATGGCTTTTAGGAGCTTTTATATTAGGATTTCTTTTAGGCTGGCTTCTAAAATCGATTTTTGGATGCGGTTCAAAAGAAGAAAAAGAAACTTATATAAAACAAGATTTAACGAAAGTTGAAGGCATTGGGCCAAAAATTGAAGGTTTATTAAATGATAGAGGTATTATCAGTTATAAACAACTTTCAAATACAACTATTGAGTTTCTTGAAAATATGCTCGTAGAAGCAGGACCTGCTTTTATAACACATAGAGGTATGACTAGAACTTGGCCAGCTCAAGCTAACCTAGCCGATCACGGTGAGTGGGAAGAGCTTAAAAATTGGCAAACGGTGTTAAAAGGTGGTGTATAACCATTATAACACACACTTTATCAACTAAACCGAGAAAAGCCATCTAAATTTTATTTAGATGGCTTTTTGATTTATACTATGAGTATCAATTAATCTTCCGCGTTGAAAAATACTTTGTAGTAGTGCATTTTTTTCTCCTCGTCGTATCCGCGTTCTAAATATTCAGCAGAAGCATCAGGCGCATCAATATCGAGTTTTATTTGAATATTAGTATCCAACTTAATATCGGTTTTAATTTTGCGCTTTTCTTTGGTTACAACAGCTTCAGCGACGTCAAACTGATTTCTAATGATGAGGTTTTGGGCACCTTCAAACTCCTTTTTGTAATCATCAAACTGTTGTTTGTGCTTGTCTTCTTCAAAAAGCTCTTCTTTAAAACGTTCAACATTAACCACTTCATTTTCTTTAAAAAAATCGATGGTTTTGGCTAAAAAGCTATTTTTTTCCTGAGCACCATAACTGGTTTGAATTATTTCTGTTGAAAACTCTTTACAAAGCTCTATGTATTGCTGGGTGTGGTTGTTCGCATCATCGGCGTATTTAATATTCAGGAAGTGGTTAATCCAATACTGAGCATCATAACTATTATTGTCTACACTTAGTATGATATTGCCTTCACCATCACTTTGATTTAAAATCAAGCAACCTTTATCAACCTTTCTAGAACTGATACCTTTTTGTACCAATACATCGTAACTATTATCTTCTAAATAAGTTTGAAAGAAATTCACTTTACTTTCAATTTTAAATATACCAACAGCATTGGTTGTGATATCTTGAAATTCGATGCCTTCAAACATCACCACTAAAACATCTCCGGTTTTTATTTGTGAAGAATTTGATTGTTCATATAAATGAGTCACAATATGTTTTGAAATATCAACAAAGGCTTCTTCATCATTAAATAATTGTGCCGCATAGCTGTTAATTTCATTTAATGAAATATTAGAATGATGATTAAAACGGTAACTCTGCACCACGCTACCAAATGGTTTTAACAAAAAAGGAAGCATGAGTTCATAGCTAGCTTCATCGAAATCTACCGTTTTCTCGGAAAAAGCATTTTTAGTATCGTTGAATTTATTACCAACTTTATGAATTATAAATTGAGAAATTGAAGCGTTTTTTCTAGAAATCATGAGTGCGTTTTTAGGAATGCAATAGTATTAATTAATTTGATACATAATGATGGAATTATCATCTCCTTTTGTTACAAATTCCAGTTTGTTGTCTTTGTCGATTTGCTCCAGTGCTATCGGACCATTTCCGTAAACAGGGAAATTTGGTAAAAGTTCCGACTGGCTGTCAAAAAGATATACTTTATGAGCTTGTATGTCGGTGGTCGATACATATATTTTATTGTTTATGTAAAACAAACTTGGCTTTGTGTATTGTCCGAAATCTAACTCTATAGTTTTGTCTTTGATGGTAAGTTTGTTTTCACTTTGAGCAACAAGGGTTTTGCTTGTGGTTTGTAATCCGTGATTTTCCGATAGATTTAAGTTTTGTTTAGACATGCCTCCTTTGGGATCTGTGGAAACTAAATGACCATCGGTGGAAGTACTTGTGAAATTGCCGTTGTATAAAAATACAGGTTCATCTGAAAAACTATGGAACTCTTGTGTTTTTACGCGGGTTTTTCCTGTTCGGTTTAAAATATGCAGCTTGGTTTTTGTTTTAAAAACAATATAATCTTTGCCAGAAATTCTAAAGTGTTCTGGTTTGCAAATAATGTCGCTATTTGTCGATTTATAAGTAAAACCTTTTACATGCGATCCTTTTCCATCATACATAATCAGGTTTTTACCTTGCGTCACTAATAAACGGTAGTTTTTACGGTTATCATAATCGAAAACAGCTAAAGGTTGCGTGATTTTATCGTTAAATTTTAAAGCGAACGGTTTAACTTCTTTTCCGTTGCGGTCTAAAACATATACTCTGTTTGGTGTAGCGAAAGCAAGTTGCAGTCTGCCGTTTTTGTACATATCAATTTGCTCGATACGACCTAAAACAGGACCTTGAAGTTGTTTTTTCCAAAGTATTCTTCCGCCATTAGATATTAAATACAAGTTGTTGTTAACATCTTGAACAACAATTTCCTGTTGATTCGTAATGTGGTTTTTTACAAATTGAGGCTGATTTAGTAAATGGTCATCAAGCTTAATATTAAGTTCTTCCGAAATAGAATGGTCTGATACCTTCGTTTTGTTTTTCTGAATAACGCCATTAACATGAGCAAAATTATTGTCGTAAATAAATTGAACTAAAGATGCGTTGTACTGCGAAACATCAAAATTTTCGCTGTTTTCAAAGTTGCGGTTTAAAATAGATTTTAAAGTCGTGCCATTATTAAACTGTAGTATAGAAGCGGCATCACTTATAGCGTAATGGCTGTTTTGGTATAAGTCTTTTTCGGCAAGCGTGGTTTTATTTTGATAATTCGATATGATGTTTTGAAGCATCTCGGTATCGTTAGCAAACACAAAAAACTGATCTAAAACACAATATTTCGTCGCTTGGCTAAAAGTGATTAGTGGGGAAAACATCTGTTTGAATAACTCTGGCTGACTAAAATCGTAAATGTTTATTTCTCTATACTGGTCAGTAATAGTTTGTTCTCCTAAAAGCGCATCATTGGTGGCAATAACATCGATAGAGTTTAAAACAATAGCACGCTTGTCGTCTTCATAAATAGAGCCTATTTCAATAACATCATTAAATAAAGCAGATGTAGTAATAGAGTCTTGATGTTTATACGCAGCCATGTTCTTTTCAAAAGTTTTGAAATTATCAAAAGTCATGCTTAGAAAACCATCACAATTTGATGGTGCCACATGCTGGATTTGATTTTCCTGTGGTACGGTTCCTTTGAAAATATTAATTAAACTTTGAGTCGAATCGTTGGCTTTAGAAATACCGTTAAATAAAATGTTATTCTGATTTAGGTCTACATCCAGTGCTAAATATTCTGAAAAATCATTAAAAAGAATTGAGTCTTGTATAAATAAGGATTTAAGAAAAGTGTTTTCTGGTTTAATTATAAGTGAGAATGTTTTGTCGCTAGCCGTTGTACGGTATATTTTTTTTAGAGCTTCATCTTTAGGGGCGTTTTCAAAAACAGCTTCAACAAGTGCTTTCGATGAAGATGCGAAAAAGGTGCTGTCAATCACGGCGCTATAAAAAGTAGCATCATTAATGGTCGATTTAATAATGGTTTTCTTTTTATAAATAAGAGACTCTTCAATATAATTAGGAATGGAATCTGTAGTAAATAAAGTTTTATTGTACTTGGTTACAACCGAAAATTGTAAACTGTCATGATCATCTTTAGATAGACAAATTAATGCTTCACCCTGAGGTTTTAAATAAGAAATATTTTCTAATTTCTTTTCTAAATCCGCAAAAGCAGTCGTTTTAGAAATTTTATTAAGAAAATCATTGTTTCTAATACCACTTTTTGCCCTGTTTAGTTCTTGGGCTTTAATGATAATAGCTGTGTTTTTAGGAGCAAAATCAAGCAGTTCAGAACGTTTAGTATTAGCATTATTACAGCTAATTAGTAAGGTAAGGAGTAGGGGGATGCAAAAAAATCTCATGGGTTGCAAATGTTTCTACAAACCTAATATATTTTTTAGTGCCTTTAAAACCTTATATCTTTAACTTTAACTGTTCTGGTAATAATCTGAACGATTTTCGGTGGTATTTAGTAACACCGTATTTTTTTATGGCTTCCCGATGTTCTTTGGTAGGGTAACCTTTATTTTTTTTCCAATTATACATGGGGTATTCTTCATGGATGGCATCCATATAAAGGTCTCTATAAGTTTTTGCTAAAACGGATGCTGCAGCAATGCTTAAATATTTACCGTCACCTTTAATAATGGTTTCATGTGGAATATTGGGATAGTCTTTAAATTTGTTGCCATCTACAATAATAAATTCTGGAATTGTTGTTAGTTGAGCAATCGATTCATGCATAGCAAGAATAGAGGCATTTAAAATATTGATATCGTCTATTTTTTCTTGAAACACATGTGAAACGGCGAAATTCAAAGCTTGCTCTTCGATAATAGGTTTTAAAAACATGCGTTTTTTTTCGCTAATTTGCTTCGAATCGTTTAGTATGGCATTATTGAATTTTTCAGGCAATATCACCGCAGCAGCCGTCACAGGTCCTGCTAAACAGCCACGCCCCGCTTCATCGGTACCACATTCTAAAATTAAACCGGAATGATTATTTAATAACATGGGGCTAAAATATTGAATATTTATTATTGCCTATTGATTATTTATTATTAATCCTACCTCTATAACTATATGTTTTCAATAGTCGCTAGCCTAGCATATAGCGTACAGTCTACATTATACAGCATTTATTATTTATTATAGCCTATTGATTATTAACCTTCCCTCAATAGTTCCATGTTTTTTATAGTGGTCTGTCTAGCATATTGCTTCAGCATAGAGCCTAATACCATCTCTGAAACTTTGTGACTTTGCAACTCTGAAGCTTCCTTCCTTCAGCTATAAGCATTCAGCCTAAGTCCTCCAACTCTTGGTCTTTCTCAATATTTAAAATAATTTCATGCTCTTTACGTTCAAATAATTACTTTTGCTTCGAGAAAATAATGTTTGAGCGCTGCATCGATGTCGTTGGCGTTTACCTATAAGTTTAATATGATTGTAACGTTAAGAGTGCATACTAAAAAAAGGAACCGACAATTTACCACCATATTTTTAGTTTCGATATTTCTTTTGTTTGCCAACGTTATTGTGGCTCAAGTGAAACCTTTTGGGCCACCGAGTCGAGATTCTATTAGTACAGTGAGCTCCAATGGAGAGTTGGGGAATAAAAAAAAAGTGAGGAAAAAAGGAGATATCGATCAATATCAAATCATATCTCGAGAAAACGATACCACATTTGTTGATACCACTTTAAGTATTCAAAAAGATTATAAGTTTAATTACCTTAGAAAAGATAATTTCGGTTTGATTCCTTTTTCAAACCTTGGACAAACCTATAATACCTTAAGTTATAATTTTGAAAGCACCCAGTTAATGCCATTATTTGGTGCGCGAGCAAGGCACTTTAACTACATGGAAGTTGAAGATATCAATTATTACCGCGTGCCTACGCCGCTTACAGAATTGTTTATGAAAACAGCTTTCGAGCAAGGGCAGTTAGTCGATTCGTTTTTTACTGCAAACATGACTCCTGGCTTTAATTTTTCTATCGCCTATAAAGGTTTGCGTTCGCTAGGGAAATACCAGCATTTATTAACCAGTACAGGTAATTTCAGATTTACCTTTAATTATGCGACAAAAAATAACCGTTACCATGCACGTGGGCATTGGGTAACGCAAGATCTAATGAATCAAGAAAATGGCGGGTTAGACGATGCCAGTGTTATTAATTTCGAAAGTGGTAACCCCGAGTATTCCGACCGTTCCATATTAGAAGTGGGTTTTGAAGACGCCGAAAATATAGTAGTAGGTAAGCGTTATTATTTCGACCATAACTACAAAATTATCAACCAAAACGATTCTATTGCCAAAAATGAGTTAAGGGTGAATCATGTGATATCCGCCGAAAGCAAATATTACGAATATCAACAAACCACAGCAAATACAGAGTACTTTGGTAGCGCTTTCAATTCCACGAATTTGTCCGATAAAGTTACTCTAAAAACCTTGTATAATGAGTTGCAGTTAAATTATAATAACAACTTAATTGGAGATCTTCAGTTTAATGCCAGTAATACTTATTATAATTATGGTTACGATCAATTGGTGGTAGTTAACGGTGAAACCATAATTAATAGATTAAAAGGAAGTACTACGGCAATAGGAGGGAAGTATCATAAACATTATCGCGGATTTGATTTAGTTGGCGATATAGGTGTGAATGTTGCGGGGGAGTTCGACGGTAATTATTTAAAAGGTGTAGCCTCTTTTAAACTGAATAATGATATTGAGGCAGTTGCTTCCATCAACCACAGTGCTAAGGCGCCAAATTTTAATACCCTGTTATATCAAAGTAATTATTTAGGGTACAATTGGGAAAACGATTTTTCTAATGTCGAAACCCAACAATTGGCTTTTAAGATAAACTCAGATAAATGGCTTAATGTCTCAGTCGATTATTCTACCATAAGCAATTATGTTTATTTTAAAGAGAATCCAACTTCAGGTCAGGTGTCTCCATTTCAAAATGATAAAACTATTGGCTACTTAAGACTTCGAGTGGGAAAAGAGTTTAAAGTAGGGAAGTTTGCACTTAACAATACTATAGAATACCAAAATGTAGATGATGAGAATTCGGTTTTAAACGTGCCAGAGTTCAATACAAGAAATACCCTGTATTTTTCTAGTCATATGTTTAACAAGGCTATGTTTTTACAAACAGGATTGACCTTTAATTACTTTACAAAGTATTATATGAATGCCTATAATCCAGTTTTAGCAGAGTTCTATGTTCAAAACGAAAGGGAATTTGGCAATTTTCCGAGATTCGACTACTTTGTAAATGTAAAAATTCGTCAAACCCGCCTATTCTTAAAAGCCGAACACTTCAATTCGTCATTTACCGGAAATAACTTTTATTCGGCACCTTATAACCCATACCGCGATTTCACCGTGCGTTTTGGTTTAGTGTGGAACTTTTTCCTTTAGTTTCTTTTTAATTAGCCTTTCGGCGGAAGGCACCGCAGTAATCTAATGGTATCTATATAATAGGAATATCCAAAACAAGTATCCAGCTTTCTTTTAGTCAGTGTTACATCTGAAGCGTTTTGGCTATTTGCAATAAGCTTTATGCTATATGCATGCGGCGTATAGTTAATAGCTCTCAATAATCATCTTTATTAAAGCTATTATTTAAATTGTAGTTCAGTATTTAGCACTATGAATACTGCGATAAAGATTAGGACGTGCAGTCTAAAGCCTTCAGCGTACTGCCTATGGCTTAAAGCATAACTCACACGTTTACTGAAAGTTAAAATCATCATCAAAAAAACTTGAAAAAAAAGCGATAAAAAGTTTGTTTAGGATTAGGAAAGGTTTGTATATTTGCACCCCGCTAACAAAGGCATGTGCCTATAAAGCGGAAGTTCATTGAGTGATTTTGGTATTAAGATAAGGTTAAAAAAACTTTAAAAAAATAATCAAAAAAAAATGTTGCTAGGTTCTAAAAAGGTTGTATGTTTGCAGCCGCTAAAAACAGCAGGTCTGTTAGAGGTTGAAAGTTCATAAAGTGATATTGGTTATTAAGATTTAAAGCGAAAAAAACTTTAAAAAAAATATCAAAAAACATTGTGAGTTAAAAAAAAGGGTTTTATATTTGCACCCGCTTAGCAAGGAAACGAGCTAAAGAAAAGAGAAATAAGTTCATAAACATATTGAATTGACAGCGTAAGAATTAAATTGGAAACGATTTAATTCAATAAAGAGAATAGACCATTTTGAGTACTAGAGATTCTAATTAGTTGTTAAAGTTGTTACCTTTTAGGTAGCACATAAAAATTTAACGATGAAGAGTTTGATCCTGGCTCAGGATGAACGCTAGCGGCAGGCCTAACACATGCAAGTCGAGGGGTAACATTGGTTGCTTGCAACCAGATGACGACCGGCGCACGGGTGCGTAACGCGTATGCAATCTACCTTTTGCTACTGGATAGCCCAGAGAAATTTGGATTAACACAGTATAGTATCATATTACTGCATGGTATTTATGATTAAAGGCTACGGCAGAAGATGAGCATGCGTCCTATTAGCTAGTTGGTGTGGTAACGGCACACCAAGGCAACGATAGGTAGGGGCCCTGAGAGGGGGATCCCCCACACTGGTACTGAGACACGGACCAGACTCCTACGGGAGGCAGCAGTGAGGAATATTGGACAATGGAGGCAACTCTGATCCAGCCATGCCGCGTGCAGGATGACTGCCCTATGGGTTGTAAACTGCTTTTATACAGGAAGAAACCGCTCTACGTGTAGAGCTCTGACGGTACTGTAAGAATAAGGATCGGCTAACTCCGTGCCAGCAGCCGCGGTAATACGGAGGATCCAAGCGTTATCCGGAATCATTGGGTTTAAAGGGTCCGTAGGTGGATGATTAAGTCAGGGGTGAAAGTTTGCAGCTCAACTGTAAAATTGCCCTTGATACTGGTTATCTTGAATCATTATGAAGTGGTTAGAATATGTAGTGTAGCGGTGAAATGCATAGATATTACATAGAATACCAATTGCGAAGGCAGATCACTAATAATGTATTGACACTGATGGACG